>JANPDJ010000265.1:0-7293 GCA_031431395.1 Chloroflexota bacterium
GTGACGACCTGCCGCGGGTACTCGCCCTCCGGCACAAGCGGCCGGGACCCGTCCTCAATCATGAACCGTCGCGGACGGCCAAGGTCAGGGTCGTCCTCGCCACGTTTCCTCCCCGATCAGCGGCACATTCGGCTTGCTGCCGTGGTCCGCGAACGGCGAGCCTCGCCGGCCTAGCCCGATGATGCCGTGATGCGCCCCAAACTGCTGAGCTCACCTGAGGCTAGACCGCGACGCGCGTGATCGCGTCCACCGCGAGCCGGAAGATCGCCTCTCGCCCGGTGGCGTGTCCAACCCAGCCACGGTCGTCCCAGATCTCGCCGGAGAGATCGTCGCCCGCGTAGAGGAGCTGGCCAAAGGCGACGTCGCGGAATTGGGCGACGGCGAAACAGGCGGCGGCTTCCATCTCCACGCAGATGCAGCCCTCGGCGACACGCCGGGCGGCCTTCGCGCGGGTTTCCCGGAAGAGGGCGTCGGTCGTCCAGGTCTTGCCCGTGACGAACGGGACGTCGCGCTCGCCCAAGGTCGCCAGGATCGCGTCGAGGACGCTCTGGGTCGGCGCCACCTCGCGTGACGCCGGCAAGTAGTGGTAACTCGTGCCCTCATCACGGATGGCCGCGGTCGGCACGATGACGTGGCCCAGCGTCAGGTCCGGGACCAGTGCCCCGGCGCCGCCGACGGCGATGAACACGCGCCCGCCGAGGCCGATCAGCTCTTCGAGGAAGCCCGCCGCCAGCGGCGCGCCGACACCCGGATGTGCGAGCGCGACGGCGATACCGTCGTGCTCAAGGACGTACACGTCATTTGGCCCAATCTCCGACCGCAGCGTCGTGAGCCGCCGCGCGCCGTATTCGGCGACCACCTTGGCGATGACTTCCTGGAAGAAGCACAGCACGACGCGGCCGGGCATCTCGAGCTGCCGGCCGGCAGCGTCCTTGATGTACGGGACGTGGGCAGCCTCGACGATCGCCTCGCGCGTCGGGTCGAACTCGAGAATCGGGGCGTCGCTCGGATACGCTCCTGGTTGCGGATGGCTGGCCATCCGCGGATTGTGCACCGGTTCGCTGCGTGCGATCACGGAGAATGGCGCCATGCGGGCCGAACTGCTGAGCTCACCTGGGAACATGTTCATCACCGACGTCTTGGCGTGCGCTCGCGAATTGCTGGCCGGCCTCGAGAGCCCTGTCGTCGCCTATTTGCCCTTCGCAGCGGTCGGCTACGACTTCGTAGCTGAGACCACGGCGGCATTCGGTCCGTTCGCCCGCATTGAGACCATTCACCCCGGACCCGCCGACGCCCCGGCGGCACACGAAATCCTCGCGAGGGCCGACCTCATCTACCTGCCCGGAGGCAACACCTACCTCCTGGCGAAGCGACTGCGTGCGTCTGGCCTCGCGCCGGCGATCGCCGCGCGACTGCGCGAAGGTGCGTCCCTCGTCGCGTTCAGTGCGGGAACCGTGGCCTGCGGCCCCGACGTGCTGACAGCGAACGACGCGAACATCTGCAATTGCCGCGACTTCAGCGCGCTCGGACTCATTGCGCTGCGCCTGAACGTCCATTACCCCGCGGACGGGGCGCTCCGTGAGCAGAGGGACGAAACGATAGCTGATCACCTTGCACTTGATGACCGTCCAATCGTTGCGCTCGAAGACGGTGCACGTCTCAGCCTGGACGATCGGGGCGCAACCCTCGCTCATGGACCGGCGTGGTTGTTCCAGCGCGGCTGCTCACGCGTCAGCTTGGCTGACCGCGCCTTCCTCGGGTAGGCAGATGCCCGGGCGCGGTGTGCTCCTGATCGACCTCGACGGGGTGGTCCGTCTGTGGCCACCGGTCGACACGGGCCTTCCAGCGGGCACTATCGAGGCCGTCGCCTTTGAGTTGGCGCACGCGGCTCTCACGGGCGCCATGTCCGACGGCGCGTGGCGGGAAGCGATCGTCGCTCGGCTCGCCACTGAATTCGGGACTGAGCCCGCGCGAGTGGCCGTTAGGGCGTGGTCGCAGGTCGGCGCCCTCGACGTGACGGTCCTCGAGTTGATCCGCCGCGTTCGGTCACGGACGCCCGTATGGCTCGCTACCAACGCCACCTCCCGCCTGCCGATGGACCTTGCGGCACTCGGGCTCGACCAGGAGGTAGATGGAGTCGTCAACTCTTCCGAGGTTGGGGCAGCCAAGCCGGCCGAGGCGTTCTTCCGGGCAGCGATCGGGCTCGCCGGGCCGGTCGCCTTGTTCGTCGACGACTCACCAGGACATTGCGAAGCGGCTTCGAGGCTGGGACTCGCCACCCACAGCTATTCAACGAGCGAGCGGCTCCGAGTGGCGCTGCATGACGCCGACCTTCTACCGTAGGACTCAACCATGGCAGATGAGGATCCGGTCCCCACGCGCGTACGTGCCGCCGAGGCCCGCGCTCAGGCCCTTGGCTTCGCACAATCCGCCGAGCTCGAGGTTGGCCGTCTTCTGGCCGTCCTCGCGGGCGGCGTGCGACGAGACGGTCGCATCCTGGAGATCGGCACCGGGGCCGGATACGGCACGGCCTGGATCGTGGGGGGTCTGGCTGGTCGCGACGATGTCGAGCTGATCTCGGTTGAGATCGACCGCCCGCGGTACGAGGCCACCAGTGCGGCTGCGTGGCCGACGTTCGTTCACCTTCAGCTCGGCGACGTCCTCGAACTCTTCGATCAGCTCGGCAGCTTCAGCCTTGTGTTCGCCGATGCTCAGGGCGGCAAGTGGGAAGGCCTCGATCGAACGATCGCAGCCCTGGAGCCGGGCGGTCTTTTGGTGGTCGACGACATGCGCCACCCGACCGTCCAGATCGTCGCGGATCAGGCCGAGAAGACGGCCCAAGTCCGCCGAACGCTCCTGTCGGACGCACGGCTCGTAACTGTCGAACTCGACTGGGCGAGCGGGATCATTCTGGCGAGAAAGAGGTCGGACGACAGATGACCATCCGACCCGCACGCTCGGAAGATGTGCCGTTCCTTGCCGAGATGCTGGCGGAGGCGTCCTTTCCACCCGGGATCGAACCTAGGCCAACCGCCGCGCAGACGGTTGCGGATCCACGAGCAGGCCGGTACCTGCGCGAGTGGGGTCGACCAGGGGACGTCGCGGTCATCGCCGAGGACGACGCCGGCAATGGGCTGGGCGCAGCCTGGTACCGACGCTTGCCAGCCAACCAGCCCGGCTACGGATTCGTCGCCGACGATGTGCCGGAGATCGCGATTGCCGTGGCGCCGGATCAGAGGGGTCAGGGCGTCGGCGGCGAGCTCCTGGCTTGGCTGATCGAGACCGCTCGTGCGTCAGGCGAGCGCGCCCTCAGCCTGTCGGTCAGCGCACAGAACCCTGTGGCGCGGCGCCTGTACGAGCGGGCGGGCTTCGTCCGCGCCGGCGGCACGGACGATCACCCAACGATGGTGCTGATCCTGACCGCGTCGGAGGTCGGGTTCCCAGATGGAACCGGATGGCCAGACTGGCAGCGGGCATATCGATTTGGCGCCCTGGTCGTCGTGCCACCGCCCGACCTCGCAGCCAAGGTTGATGCGATCCGGAGCCGGTTTGATCCCGTGTCAGCGGCGATCTTCGGCACCCACATCACCCTCACGCCGCCCTTCGCCCGAGCGCCGGCTCCGGCAGATCTGGACCGTCTCTCCGCGGTAGTGTTCGAGTTTCCGCGCTCGGAACTGACGCATTCTTCTCCGACGACGTTCCCGAATTCGTCGGTCGTCTACCTACCCATCAAGCCAGTCGAACCCCTCGCGGCGCTGCGGACCGCGATCCTTGGTACCAGGTTGTTTGAGAGCGACGACCGTGACTTCGTGCCGCATCTGACGCTGTCGGAGTTCGGTGCGGAGCCGGAGGCCGTTCTCACAGCGGCCAGAGATGCTGGTCTCACCCACGGCGGCATTCCCTTGACCCACGTGACCTGGATCACGCCGGATCCCTCGTTCCGCCTCGCCGCCCGGGACACGTTCGGGTTGGCGCCGTGAATGCGTCGAGCGTTCGCACCTTCGGACCGTACTCGGGTACGCTGGCCGGCATGCGACTGAGCTTCATGGCGATGCGGCGGCGGCGCCGGGTGGGGCTTCCCTCGAACTGACGAGACTGGGAAGCGCCGGCGCCGCCGGATAGAGGCCGGATCCTCTTGGGCGCCGCCCGTGCCGTCCGCGGACGCGCCTGTCCTCTGCCCTCAGGAGGGACGAGCGCCATGTCCCCATCCGCCAGTACGGGTCCCACGACGCGCTCGTGGCGGTCGAGGGCCCCTATCGCGAGCTGTTCCAGACGCAGGCCGCGGCCTACGCGACATAACCAGTCACGACGCGCTCATGGTGTGAGAGTCCAGTCTCTAGCAGGGCGCCTTCATGCCGCGGAAGAACGTAGAAGGCTTCGTTGCCGCTCATCGCGACATCATGATGCTCTGGCTGATTTCCCGTCCTAACCGGCGACCCCGCCGCCCAACCTGGCCCGTGCCAGGTCCGATGGCCAGCCGGGGTGGTCACCGCCCAGCGGCAGCCGCAGATCCAACTCATGCAGAAGTGGTTCCAACGTGACCGAGCGAAGCTCCGGTGCTGGCGAGGGGCGGCCGAGCAGGAAGCCCTGTGCCTCGGGCAACCCGAGCTCGCCGATGAGGCGCAGCTCGGCGGGCGTTTCGACGCCCGCGGCAAGGACGGTGGCGCCCCAGCGGCCGGCCAGTTCGGCGATGGCGGACAGGACGTCGCGCGACGTGTTCTGGCGCGCCCCCGACTGGACCAGCGAGAGGTCGATCTTCACGATGTCAAAGCGGATTTCGCTCAGGAGACGCAGTCCCATGTTGCCCGCCCCGACATTGTCGATCGCGATCCGCACCCCCATCGCCTGACAACTGGCAAGGCGCTCGCGGACGAGTTCGACATCCAGTTTGACGTCTCGTTCGGTGACCTCCAGCACGACTTGCCTTGGGTCACGGACCGCCCGCTGCAAGAGCTGGCCGAGCCAGGCGGCCGAGAATTCGGGTGCTTCGAGCGTCCGTGGGGAGATATTGAGGCTCAGCCACTGGTCGGGCTGGAGGGCTCCCGCTCCGGCAAGCAGCGTCTCGATGCACAGGCGATCGAGCTCGATCGTGCGCCCGGCAGCCTCGGCGGCGGCGAACAGGCTGACCGGGTTGTCGAAGCCCGATTCGGGCATCGGCCGCGCGAGCCCTTCGAATCCCACGACACGCTCCGTGGCAAGCTCGATGATCGGCTGATAGACCGGTTGCACCGCCCGCTGCTCGACGAGCGCGGCGACTGCCGCCGACGCCCGCTCCAGCGACGGGCCACTCTGGGTGCGCGTCGAGTGCTCGGGGTCGTAGACCTTGATGAGGGTCCGTCCCTCGTGCTTGCCCCGGGCCAGCGCCTCGGAGGCTTGTTCCTCGAGCTGCGCCCGTGATGAACCCAGCTCGGGTGCCCCAGTCACGCCGGCCGAGAACGAAAACTCCGTTGCGAACGGCCCGCCGGGCCGCGGCGCCAGGGCGGCGGCCAGGAGTCGCCGGGTCACCTGGTAGCCATTCTCCACACTCAAGTGGGGCAGGAGGATCGCGAACTCATCACCACCAGTCCGGAACGGCAGATCCGAACGGCGGAGCACCGTCCGCATCAGGCGACTCATCTCGCCGAGCAGGAGATCGCCCGTGGCGTGGCCGGCCGACTTGTTGAGCGCCCCGAAGTCATCGAGGTCAAGGAGCACCAGGACCAGCGAGTGGCCATGCTCGCGGCTCAGGTCGAGCTGGCGCTCCAGCTCCTCCTGGAACGCGCGGTGGTTGCCAAGGCCGGTGAGAGCGTCGATCAGGGCGGGGGACCCAGCAGGGACGGGATGGTCGTGCTCGGAGCGCGGAGCTGGTTCGGGCTGCCGGGCGGCCTCCACGACCCGGCTTGCCAGCCGGAGCATCAGGGCGCAGGCGAGGACAACGGCGACCAGCCCGACTGCCAGCCAGGCGACCGGTGCACCTCGGACTGCCGCACTCGCGCGCTGGCCGGCGTCTGGGAGGAGGAGGGCGCCAAGAAGCGCGCCAGTGACGAGCGCGAGCAGGGTTGAGGCCAGGACGACCAGGGAGAGTTGGAGACGGACGACCCCCATCGCCCGCTCTCGGTCGGATGGCAGGTCCGCGCCCTTGAGTCGAATCGGGTTGGTGCTGCGCCCGGTATGCATCTCAACTCAGATTGCGCAGCCGGCGGGCGCGAGCAGAAGGGCCCGATCGTCGGGCACAGTTTGATCGAAGGTCCCAACGATGCATCCTCCGAGGGGAGCATCTCCCGTGCCTTCGTGGCGAGTCGCAACTCCAGAATCCTGGAGCCACAAGTCCTGTCTATGAAGTTGCGTTCGCGGGCAGCCTGCGGATACTTGAGGTCAAGGTCGAGCGTTCGACCAGCGCGACTGGAGACCAGCGATGAAGAAGTTCATGGACGTCCACGACGGCTTCGTCGGGGTGACGCTGGAGCAGTTCGAGGCCGCCCATGCGGCAGACCTCGCCATCGAGGCCGAGGAGGGTGTCCACTACGAGCGGGCCTGGCTCGATCCCGTGTCGGGCAAGGCGTTCTGCCTCGTCACAGGACCCAGCCGTGAGGCCGTCATGCGCATCCACGAGCGAGCGGGCCATCCGACGGCTCAGGTCTACGAAGTGATCTCCGAGGTCTAGATCTCGGCTGATCCCGCGGCCAAGCGGCCGACCGCGCGCCATCGATCAGGACGATTGGCAGCCGTTGGGTGCTCTATTGCTGGCTTTCGGGCGCGGGGATCGTGGCCTTCCTGCCGCGACGGTGGGCTGGGAGCGTTGGAGGTGCCGGGCCCATTCATCGTGGTAGCATCCGTGCCATGCGAACTACCATTGACAGAGCCGGACGCGTGGTAATTCCCCGCTCCTTGCGCAACCGGATCGGGCTGACCGATGGTGGCGAGGTCGAAATCGCGCTCGACGGTGCGGCAATCCGCATCGAGCCGGTTGCCGGCGCGCAGCTTCGAGAGGAAGGCGGCCTGCTGTTCATTCCGGCGGCAGGAACGCCCATTGACCACGCCCTGGTGCGCGAGTTGATCGATGCGGACCGCCACGGTCGCTGAAGGCCGGGTCGTGCTGCTCGACACCAGCGCAGCCGTCGCGCTGATGGTCGAAGACCACGACGCCCACGCCGCGACGCTTGATGCCGTTCGCGGCCGCCGGCTGGGTCTCGCCGGGCACGCCTGGTTCGAAACGTACTCGGTCCTCACCCGCCTCCCGGGTGGGCTTCGCCGATCGCCGACAGACGCCCTCCGCTTGCTGGCCGGCAACTTCCCAGAATCCAGGTTTCTTGG
>JANPDJ010000266.1:0-1613 GCA_031431395.1 Chloroflexota bacterium
GCAATGGGATCCTGCGGCAGTCCTCCGAACGGCGATGCGACCTCGCGCCAGGTCGCGCCGAGATCCTCTGATGCGCGAAGGGCGATCCGGCCGTCCGGGCTCATCCTGGCCAGCCCGCTGCGGAACGCATTCAACAGGAACGGTCTGGACGTCCCGAGGCGGCTCCATGCGAGCGTGGAACCTGAAACGGTCTCCGGGCGATGGTTCGGATGCGGGTTGCGATGGACGACACGGTCATCGACGACGCGCATGCATCCTCCTTCTTCGGCGTGGATGGCCCATTGTCCGACAATCCGGCGGGGCATCGTGAGCGCCGCAGGAATGCGATGATCCGCGCAACGGAAACCAACGGAAGCGATCGGAAACACAGGACGGGGAGTGGTCGTGGGCGGACGGTTCGATGGGCGGTCAATCATCGTCACGGGTGCGGGGCAGGGCATGGGCCGCGCCATCGCGGAGCGCTTCGCGCGGGACGGCGGCAGCGTGCTGGCCGTGGATCAGAATGCAGAAACCGTCGCGGCGGTCGCCGCGGCGATGACGGCCGAAGGCCACCGCGTGGTTGGCATGCAGGTCAACGTGGCGGATCCGGCGCAGGTCCAGGCGATGGTCGCGCGCGCCGTGGCCGAGTTCGGCGGCGTGGACGTCCTGGTCAACAACGCGGGCATTCTCCGCTCCACCAAGATCGTGAACATCGCCCCCGAGGAGTGGGACCTGGTCATGAACGTCAACGTGAAGGGCGTGTTCCTCTGCACGCAGGCGGTCCACGACGAGATGGTGAAGCGCGGCGGCGGCCGGATCGTGCACATGGCCTCGCTGGCCGGTCGGGCCACCAGCACGCTCGGCGGCGCGCACTACAGCACGTCGAAGGCGGCCGTGCTGGGCTTCATGCGCCACACGGCGCGCGAGTGGGCGCGGGACGGAATCACCTCGAACGCCGTGGCGCCGGGCATGGTGGACACCCCCATGGGCCGCAGCGTGGACGACGCGCGCCTCGCCGAGATCATCAAGTCGATCCCGCTGGGCCGCCTCGCCGCCCCCGAGGAAGTCGCCAGCCTGGTCTGCTTCCTCGCCTCGGACGAGGCCGCGTACATCACGGGCGCGAGTGTGGACATCCACGGTGGCGAGTTGATCATGGCGTAGGGCGGTGGCCGACCTCGCACCACCGCTCATGTCAGACACCGCCGAACCGATCCCGCTCGCGGCCCCTGGAACCGGCGCGGCCTCGGCCGCCGGGTCCGTCGAGGCAGACCTGTGGGCGGCGCTGCGAACGTTCGGTCGCATCCCAGGGGCGCGGATCGTCCGCGAACCGGACGCCACGCTCATCCTCAGCGGGACCTCGTACGCCAACTTCAACAACGTCATGGGGAGCTCGATCGCGGCCGCCGATGCCGACGAACGGATCCTCGAACTGCTCCGGGCCTTCGCGCCCGCCAGCCTGCCGATGACCTGGTGGGCGGGCCCCACCACACGCCCCGTGGACCTCGTCCACCGCCTCCACCGACTGGGCCTTGCCCGCCAGGAACCTGAAGTCGCGATGGCACTCGAGGTCGCCGCGGGTTGGCCGGCGGCACCGCTTCCGCCGGGGGCCTCGCTTGAGGTCGTGGAGCGCCCCG
>JANPDJ010000267.1:0-1816 GCA_031431395.1 Chloroflexota bacterium
GCGCCGCTTCCGCAACCCGACCACAGGAGATGCGCCATGCCCGTAGGTGAATTCGACAAGCCCGCCAGCCACGCGAACGTCCCGCCGGTACCCCGGACGGATTTCCCGGAGCGCGGCCGGCCGGAAGACGAGGTCCTCGACGAGGTCCGCGGCCGGTTCGCCGGCAACCGCTTTGAGATCGAGAAGAACTTCGCGATCACCTATTCGGGCATCCCTTCGTCGATCAGCCGCAAGGTGGACGCGATGGGGCCGGGCCGGTTCTTCGTCGAGTGGGCGGACGAGTCTGAGCCGGGCACGATCTCGATGGAGCGCGAAGCCGTCGGGATGATGGCATCGCTCCTGGGCAACCCTGCCGCCACCGGCTTCATCACCACCGGCGGAACGGAGAGCAACCTCGCGTCGATGCGCCTGGCCCGCAACAGCGGCAAGCAGGCGAATCCGGAGATCGTGGCGCCGGTGACGATGCACTTCTCCTTCCGGCTGGGCGCGGAACTCATGAAGATCAAGCTGGCCGAGGTGGACGTCGACAGCGACACGTACCTGCCCCGGATGGAGGACGTGGAGAAGGCGATCACGCCGCGCACCGTGGGCCTCGTCTGCTCCGCCCCGGGCGGCAACTTCGGCACGCTCGACAACGTGGAGGCGTTCGCCGATCTCGCATGGCGCAAGGGCCTCTACCTGCACGTCGACGCGGCATTCGGCGGCTTCATCCTGCCGTTCATGCGAGACCTGGGCTACCCGATCCCGCCGTTCGACCTCAGTGTCAAGGGCGTGAGCTCGATCATGACGGACGGCCACAAGCTGGGCCTCCTGCCCATCGCCACGGGCTTTTTCCTGGCCAACGACGCCAGCCTCTTCGAGACGATCCCCACCGAATCGACGCTGATCCACACGACCTCATCCACGAAGCCCGGCTCCCGTGCCGCGGGCGCCTGGGCCACCTTCCGGAACCTGGGCCGCGAGGGGTACCGCCAGTCCACCGCTCACGTCCTGAAGCTGCGGGACATCATCGCGGACGGCGTGACCGCGATCCCCGGGATGGCCATGGCCGCCCCGCGCTTCATGAGCGTCTGCGGCTTCACCAGCAAGACCATCAACCTTGAGGACGTCCACGAGCACATGGCCGAGGACGGCTGGGGCCAGGGCTACGGGATGATCCGCGGCAAGCCGTTCATCCGGCTGTCCATTCACCCCTCGCGCGACGAAGAGCACGCGCACGGCTTCGTGAAGGCATTCGAGGCCGGGGTCGCCCGCGCCCGGCGGGTCTGACGGCGATGGATACGCGCAACCAGCCCGAATACACGCGCCGGCATCCCGAATACCGGGGACGCGACATCGACCCGACCCAGCGCATCTCGCTGCCGCTGCTGGGGTACAGCGATCACCTCCGGGCCGCTCCCGGCGACACGATCCGGTTCATGGTCTCGTCGGACCACGCCCGGTATCGCTCGCAGCTGGTCCGCCTCATCCACGGCGATACGAACCCGGACGGCCCGGGCTTCAAGCAGGTCGTGATCCCATCCGCGATCGATGCCGAGCGGGCGGGGACGCACCACGACATCCGCAGCGGCTCGTACGCCGAGGTTCCCCTGGGCGATGCGGATCTGTCCGCGGGGTTCACGTTCGCCACGTTCGTCCGGCCGACGCTGCCGGGCGAGGGCGAACAGGTGATCGCCAGCCGCGGCGATCCGTTTCACGGCGGCGGGCTCGCGCTCGCGATGGATGCGTCCGGTGCGCTGGAGCTCGTGATCGGTGGCCGGGGGAGGGGAGAGTCCTCGGATGCACCGCACCGGTATTCGACGGGCGCAGCCATGCG
>JANPDJ010000268.1:0-7370 GCA_031431395.1 Chloroflexota bacterium
CAGCGTGCCCGCCGACAGTCACGTCAAACGGCTGGGAGGCAGTGATCCTCTTGTCGGCCGCGAGGCGGTCGATGACCCCGACCTCGATGACGGGGATGATGTTGAACTCGGGCGTCTCCGACGCAGCGTTGGGTGCCAGCCAGAGATCGTCCGGGCGCTCGCCCCGCAGAACCAGATCGCCGGTTGTCGTGAACGTCACGTTCGGTTGGAGGACCAGTGACGTGTAGGTACCCGCCGGGAGTGGACCGAGGGGCGCAAGGGCGGGCGGCGGCGTAGCCAGGGCCGGTGACTCGGCACTGGTCGCGGTTGTGGGCAGCGCGGATGGAGGCAACGATGGCATCGCCGTGGCGGAGGCGGTGGTTTCCGGCGAGGACGCAGGCTGCGGGGGCGTGGTGGCACTCTGGCTGGCCACCGAAGCAGCAGGGCTGGGCACGGGTGACTGGCCGACCATGGACTGATCAACTTGCGTCCGTGCTGCAATCGCGAGGGCCACCACCGCTACCGCCACGGCCATGGACGCCCACAGGACGACCGCGCGACCCGGATGCACGACTCGCCATGAGGGGCGGCCGGCCCGCAGCTGGCGCGCACCGTGGATCTCGGCGAGAGTCTCGGCGAGCGCCCGGCCGGAGATCATGGTGGGCCCCTCGGCCAACCAGTCCCGCAAGGTCCGCTCGAAATCGCGATCTACGCTCATGCGGTTCGCTCCCCCGAGGACGTCGTGGTACGCGCGTCGGCGTCGAGCGCCGCCCGCATAGCGGCGACCGCCGAATGCATCCGGGACTTGACGGTTCCGATGGGGAGTCCCAGCTGATCGGCGATCTCGGCCAGCGTGAGACCCTCGAAGTAGTGGAAGACCACCACGATCCGCTGCTCCAGCGGCAGGCGCCGAAAGCCGCGCTCCAACTGGTCTCGCTCCACGACCTGCGCGAATTCATCGGCTCCCGTGTCGCTTTCCATTGGGAGAAGCCTGACGTTGACCGTCCAGCGCTGGTTCTTGCGTGCCTCCGCATAGCAGGCGTTGACCAGGATCCGATGGAGCCAGGCGTCGAAGCGAGCGGGATCGCGAAGGGAAGGCAGTTCGCGCCAGGCCGTCACCAGCGTGGTCTGGACGGCGTCCTCAGCTCGGCCGACGTCGCGGAGGATCCGGTACGCGATCGCCGCCAGGCGGTCGGCCGAGAGGCGCGCGATCTCCGCGAACGCCTGCTCGTCGCCCGACATCGCGCGATCCACGACGGTCCGCTGCACTCGCCTCCCCCGTCAGAGCGGCCGGTCGGTCGCGTCACCCGGTATGAGTATCGGTCAGCGTGGAAGGTTCGAGAATCGCCGTGGGCTGCGTGCTCTAGCCAAGGGTCACGGCGGGTGGAGCGGCGGCCCTGGGATAGAGCTCCTACGTGGCGGCGATGAGAAGGTAGGCCACCCCCACGCAGAGGAAGCCGGCCGCCACCACGATCGTTCCCATGCGAACCACCCGCCGGCGGAACTGGCCGGCGACGCCCGACGAGAACAAGACCACCGCGAAGAGGACCGTGGCCAGCGTGTAGCGGTCGCCCGAAGCGCCGGCCCTCACTGCCTGGCCGTACTCGGCGTTCGACTTCCCGTCGAGCTGCTCCGCCCGGTCGTACAGCGCGTTCTCGTTGAGTGGGTTCCCCTTGACGAACGGTGATTGCGGGCGGGGATTCTGCGATCGCCACCACTCGATCGCGCGCACCACCGGCTCCGCGCCGAGATCCTCGCGAATGAACTTCTCCAGCTCCTTGTTGCCCGTGGCAACGGCCTGGCCGTACTGGAGGAACAGCGTGAGCTGGAAGGAACGGAGTTCGTCGCCGGCACCACGTGCCTTCGCCGCCTCGATCCTGGTGAGCGACGCCCGGGTAAACGATTCCTGGGCCGTGCCGCTCTGCACGGACGCCAGGTAGGCGCTGACTGCCGTGAGCAGCGCCGCAGCGCCAAGGAGCACCGCCACCAGGAGTTCGGAGTTGAAACTGCGGTTGGCGGCGGACGCGGCGGCAGGCGATGCCTCACCGCCTGAAACGGTCGCCGTCACGGCCGGGACCCGGTCCTGGTCTCGGCAATCACGCCCAGCATGTGCTCACAGAGCAGTTCGGCGTAGGCGCGGTTCGGGGCGGTGAGCGTGTACGTCGCGTCCCGAACCGTTGCCCCTTCGAACAGGCCCCGCATGACAAGCAGCCGCTTCTCGCCATGGAGGAAGACCACCATGTTCTGGTGGGTGTAGTTGATGAACGGCACCAGCTTCCCCATCAGCTCCAGTGCGGCCATGTCGCTGCCGGCCTTGCGCAGGCGGTACACCCGGTCCAGCGGCTCCAGCAGCGGGAGGCCCGGCATCGCCCCGCAGATCCCCAGTGGGATCAGTTCCATCATGTAGAGGCCGCCCCAGCCCTCCAGGATGCCGACCGCCTCCCCCACCAGCTCCCGGATCGCCACCACCTTGTCCGCCATGAGTGGCTCTTCGAGCTTGGCGTACCTGAAGTTCGGGTGCTGCCGGTGGAGTTCGGCGATCTGCTCCGGACCCATCGTGGGGCCGCCCGGGTTGAAGTCCTGGACGACGAGCGGCAGATCGATCGCATCGGCGACCCGGCCCAGGTAGCGCAGGATGTCGATGTCCCTGAGCCCGAACATGCGGGGAACGGCGACCGAGATCAGGTCGGCGCCCATCTCCTGGTAGCGTCGCGCCGTCGCGGCCGCCACGGATGCCGACGGGTGGTTGGCCTGTGCGATCAGGGGCACCGCGCCCGCGTTGGCCTCCAGCGCCACTCCCACCACGTGCTCGCGCTCGCGGTCACTCAGCTTGTGGAACTCGCTGCCGTAGGCGGGCAGGCAGATGGCCGTGGCCCCGTTGCTCCCGGCGAACTGGACGACCCTGCGGAGGTCCGCGTCGTTGATCGATTCGTCCGTGTTGAACGGGATCGGGATGACCGGGACGATCCCATCCAACGTTCGCGCGGTCATGCGCGTCCAACGATGATCATGTCGTCCTCCGTGTGGGTTGGCCGGTCATGTCCCGAAGGTGCCGCAGGCCGGGCTCCCGGCTGTGATCCGTGGCCGTCGATCATCGCCCGTCGAGCCGGACGGCCTGCCCCGTCTGCGACGATCGCTCTGCCGCTTCCACCATCGCGATGGCGGCACGACCGTCGGCGCCCGTGACCGACGGCTGGCGTCCCTCCGAGATCGCGTCGAGGAAGTCCTGGAACTGGTCGGCGAACCCCTTGACGCGGTTCACCGTGAACGGGTCGGCGAGGTACTGGAACGGCGGCGTCTCCCATTCCGTGACCCAGCCGCGGCCGTCGCCCCGGTCCACCCGCACGTCGCCGTAGGCGTTGAAATCGATGACGCCCGTGGAACCGGTGATCAGGTACCGCCCGAGCTCGCCGACGCTCCCGACCGGGACTTCGTAGCTCATCCACAGTTGCGCGATCACGCCGTTGGCCATGACGAACTCCACCATCCCGCTCTGCAGGGGCGGCGGGCCGGACTGGAACGAGTGAAAGCGCCCAAAGGCGAGCACGGCCTCCGATCCGCTGAGCCAGCGGACGATGTCCACGCCGTGCGCGCCGTAGTCCAGCCACGGCGTGCCCTCGGCCGGGTCCATCAACCATTCCTTGGTGGGGGCGTCGTACCCGGCGATCAGGTAGGTGCCCCGGATCATCCGGACGTCGCCGATCGCGCCTTGGTCGATGAGCCGCCTCGCGGTCTGGCCGGCGCCGCGGTGGCGGGTGATCTTGTTGACCGACAGCAGGACCCCGGCCCGCGCCGCCGCATCGATCATCCGGTCGCACTCGCCCACGGTGAGCGCCATGGGCTTCTCGAGGTAGACGTGCTTGCCGGCCGCCACAGCGGCGAGCGTCAGCGGAAGGTGGGTGGAGTGCGGCGTCGCAACGACCACCACGTCCACGTCGGCCCGCGCGATCAGCGCTTCGGGCGTCGTCTCGGCTGCCGCCCCGTAGTCCTGCGCGAGTTGGGCGGCACGCGATCCACCGGCCACGGCGACGAGGCGCGCGTCGTGATTGATCTCCCGCAGGCCGAATGCGTACGTCCGGCCCATGTAGCCCGACCCGAGAATGCCGACACCGAGTGACACGGTCCCCTCCCCCGGTGCGGGAACACCTCCGGCCGCCATCACGTTTCCGTCATTCATGCGCCTGGAGACTGGTACCCCGACCTGAGGGCCAATTCTGCGTCACGCAGTCGCCCTGCGACTGGTGGACACCACCACGCAGCCGGCAACGCGTCCGGCGGACCCGATTCGTGCGGACCGGGTGCGGCGCGCCGGTACTCCAGGTGACGACATGGCTTCTTCCAGTCGTGCCACAACTGGGTGACGAAATCCGCCGTGCCTGCGACGAAATTGGCCGTCCACCGGCGCCCGCCCGCCGGCCGCGCCACCACACCGCCCGCGCGGCGCCCGCCCTACTGCACGACGGGCAGAAGCCGGCGTCCTGCGGGTGACGGGGCAAGTGAGCCGGCCAGCAGTTCGGCGATGTCGGCCGTGGTCACACCGTCCGTGTTCGCCTCGGCGCCCGCGAGGCCGTCCTTCAGCATCGTCATGCAGAACGGGCACGCGGTGGCCACCGTGGATGCTCCCGTTGCGAGTGCCTGGGCCGTGCGCGAGGCGTTGATCCGCGTGCCGGCCGTCTCCTCCATCCACATGCGGCCGCCCCCCGCGCCGCAGCAGAACGTCTCGCGTCCGTGGTTGTCCATCTCGCGCAACTCCAGGCCCGGAACCGCGCCCAGGACGTCGCGCGGGGCGGCGATCACCCCGTTGTAGCGGGTGAGATAGCAGGAATCGTGCAGGGTCACGGACGTGGTGCGGCCGTCGATCGCGGCCGTGGTGAGGCGGCCCTGCGCCAGCAACTGCTGGAGGTACACGGAGTGATGAACGACGTCGTAGCGGCCACCCAGCTGCCCGTACTCGTTGGCCAGGGAGTTGAAGCAATGCGGGCACGCGGTCACGATGGACTTGAGCCCGTAGCCGTTCAGGGTCTCGATGTTGCCCGTCGCCAGCATCTGGTACACGTAGTCGTTGCCCATGCGGCGCGCCGGGTCGCCCGTGCAGGACTCCTCCTGCCCGAGGATGGCGAATTGGACGCCGGCCGCGTCCAGGCAGGTTACGAAGGCGCGTGCGACCCGCCGGTTCCGCTCGTCGAACGCCGCCGCGCAGCCAACCCAGTACAGGACCTCGATCTCGCCGAGTCGCCCCTGGGCCGCCAGCTCCGCGACCATCGGCACCGCGAAGGGCAGGCCCTTCGTCCAGTCCGTCCGGGTTGAGCGGGGCAGACCCCACGGGTTGCCGGCCTGCTCCATGCCCCGGAACGCGGAGGCCAACTCGGCCGGGAACCGGGATTCCTCGAGGACGAGGTTGCGCCGCAGGCCCACGATCTTGTCCACGTGGTCGATGAGGACCGGGCATGCCTCGACGCACGCTCCACAGGTGACGCAGTCCCACACGGCCTCGTACGGGATGGCGTCGCCGACGATCGGCTTCGACAGCGCCGAAGCCTTCAGCGAATCGTCGAGGCCGTACGTCTCGCGGACGATGGGGCTGTTCGGGATCAGGTTGAGGCCGTGTTCGGCCTCGTCGCTCATGTCCCGGATGCCCATGATGAAGGTCTTGGGGTTCAGCACCTTGCCCGTGGTCCATGCCGGACAGGCGTCCTGGCAGCGTCCGCATTCGGTGCAGGTGAAGCCGTCCAGGATGTCCTTCCAGCCCAGGTCCTGGAGCGTCTTCAGGCCGAAGGTGGCGTCCTCCCGCTCCAGGTCCATGGCCGGGAGTTCGCCCCTCGGAGCCAGCTTGCGGAAGTAGACGTTGAAGAGGCTGGTGACGATGTGGAGATGCTTGGATCCCGGGAGGTAGCACAGGAACGTGGACACGAGAAGGATGTGCGCCCACCACCCCAGGCCGAACCCCGCCTCAAGCGCGCCTCCGGACAGGCCCGCCGTCCGAATGGGTCCCGCGAGCGCGTTCGCGATGAACGCCCCGGACTGGTCGCCGTACCGGGCCGCCTCGAAGATCCCGCCAAGGAACTCGGCCGTGACGAGGCCGCCGATCATCAGCAGGATCACGGTCGCGTCGCGCGTATAGGTGAGGCGGACGGGACGGAGCACGAACCGGCGGAACAGCGCATACAGCACGCCCGCGATGACGAGGACCGACACGACGTTCATCAACGCCGCGACAACGGCCCAGAGAACCCCGTCCAGCGGCCACGAAAGGACGGCCTGAACCAGGCCGCCGGTGACGGCATTCGCGGTGCCGGCGGTCAGGACAACGAACCCCCAGAAGATCGCGTGGTGCATGACGGCCACCCGCACGTCGCGGAACATCCGGACCTGGATCAGCACGTGCTCGACGACGGCCCAGATCCGTCGCGGAACCTGGGAGAGCGGGTACGCACCCGAGGGATGGGCCGCCACCATCACGCGGATATGGCGCGTCATGGCGAGGACGAAGAACAGCACCGCGCTCCAGAACAGCGGGAAGACGAGCGGCCAGGCCGGGACCCGGGCGATCTCCTCGGTCACTGGCTCACCTCGTCGATGCCCCGTGCCATCCCGCGCGCATGGTCGAACGGACCGGCCAGCGTCTCCAGCGCGTGCGGCAGGAGGGCGACGATGGCTTCCAGCGATTCGAGGGCGCCCTTGGGGCTCCCGGGCAGGTTCACGATCAGCGTTCCCCCACGGACGCCCGCGACTCCGCGGCTGAGCGCCGCCATGGGCGTGTGCCGGAGGCCCTCCGCACGCATCACCTCCGGGATTCCCGGGACCTCGTAGTCCAGCAGGCCCAGCGTCGCCTGGGGTGTCACATCGCGCGGCGTGAGGCCGGTTCCCCCGGTTGTGAGCACCAGCCGGTGGCGGGACGCGCCCGCCAGGATCGCGGCACGGATCTCGTCCACGTCGTCCGGGACCACCTCCCGCTCCACGCGGTACCCAAGCTCCTCCAGGCGGGCCGCGACGCGCGCGCCGGACAGGTCGGGGCGTTCCCCTGCCGCGCTCCGGTCACTGGCGGTCAGGACGAAGGCCGTCGGCGGTGGTGCGGCGGCCGGCCGCTCGCGACTCACCGGGTCAGGGGCGCGGCTTGCGCGAAGGCGTGATCCGGCCGGCAGCACGGCCGCCGCCGCGCCGCGGATTCGCTCCCCCGCCGGCCGTCGGGACGCTGCCGTCGGCGTTCCGCACCCAGTCGCCGCTCTTGCCGCCGGTTTTCGAGACCAGCCGGATGGACCGGATCTCCACGCCCTTTTCGGCGCCCTTGACCATGTCGTACACGGTCAGCGCGGCAACCGATGCGGCCGTCAGGGCCTCCATCTCAACGCCCGTCTGGCCCGTGGTGGCAGCCTCGGCGCGGATCCGCAGCA
>JANPDJ010000269.1:0-10969 GCA_031431395.1 Chloroflexota bacterium
GACGTCAACGCATAGGTCTCGGCGGTGGAGGTCGGCTTGCGCCGGTTCAGGCCGATCTGCGGATCCTGTTCGTCGGGCGTCCGGATCTCGATCCCGACGGCGTCGTGCCGGAATCTGTGGACCTCGGGACGGAATGCGATCTCGTCGCGGCTGGCGAGATCAAGAAGGGCCGTCGTGAGGGTGTGTCTTGACGAGCGGCCGTCGAAGACGAGCGCCCCGGCCGCGGCGGTCAGGTCCGCCGGTGGCGCCGGCATCAGGATCGACGGATCGTCGAGGAACACCGGGTCCCGCCCATAGCGGAGCCAGTGCAGCAGCGGCCATCCGATCAGCAGGAACAGCACAAGCGGCGCGCCCACCAGGCCGAAGACCGCGTTGATCTGGCGAGCCTGCTCGAGCTTGTTGGCGTGATCGGCAGTGGCGTTCGCGTCCACCCGGTCCATGGCCACCAGGAGCGCCCCGTCGAGATCGGCTGCCCGCAGCAGCGGCAGCATGTCCGTGTCGAAGATGGCCTGCCGTTCGCCGTTGCTGAGGAACGTGGCCCTGTACCCCGGTCCCGCGTACAGCTGCACCTGCCCGTGGATCTTCGTCGTGTCGAGATCGAACAGGATCACCAGGCCGTCGTCGAAGCCGCGCCGGCCCACGCCCCACTGGTCCATGAGGGCGCGTGCGTCGTTCTCCGCCTGGGTCTCCGAAACGTGTGCGCTGGCCACCTGCGTGTACACCACGATCTCCGCGCCGGTCCGGTCGCGGATCGCCTGGATCTGGCCCTGGACCTTCGTGACGGTGTCCGGCCGGAACACCTGCGCCTCGTCGTATACGTACCGACCGGCCACAGGATCCGGGAAGGGCGGGCCGGCGGCGAGAGCACTACCGGCCGAGACCGCCCAGGCGATCAGCGCCACCAGCCAGGCGGCTCCCTTGAGCGCGGAGCGCTCGCGCATCAGAGCGGGACGCCGAAGACGCGTCGGGCTTTCAGCGCGAGGCTGAGCACCGTGGCGACGAGGCTGATGATGATCGCCGCGAGGAACGCGGCGATGAGCGCGTCCCCGTTGAACGTGGGGGGGAACTTCGCGATCGCGAACGGCAGACTCAGGCCCTTCGACACGAACGACAACACGAGCAGCATGGCTGCGTTGATCACGAGGCCGACGAGGCCCATCGTCACGAGGCTGACGGGTAGCGAGACCAGCTTGACGATGGGCCGAAGGTAGGTGTTGATCAAGGCGAAGACCAGCGCGATGGCGGCGACCTTGAGCCAGCCCTCCTGCGTCGAGCCCACCTGCAGCGTGACGTTGGGCACCACGGCGGCTGCGACGAGGAGCGCGACGGCGTTGACGGCGACGCGGACGATGAGGTCGATCACGGCAGTGCCTCCCATGTCAGGGCGAGCGGGCCAGACGTACGCGATTGCCGGGAAACGCGCGTTTGCACGCGCATGGGGCCGGAGGATGGGACCCGCCCGTCCCATGTGCCGCGTCCAGCATACGGGTGCGGTGTGCCTCCTCGGTACACTGCGCCGATGACCGCATTCGGGGATCGCCTGGACCAGTTCATCCGCGAGATGTTCGTCGTGGATCCGCTGCGCGCCACCGCGGCGGGCATGCACGATCACGACGGGCAGTGGCCCGACTACTCGAGCGAGGGCCGCTACTCGCGGCTGGCCTTCTACGACGAATGGACGCGCCGCCTGGCGGGCTTCGGGGACGAGGAGCTTTCGCTGGACGAGCAGGTGGACCGTGACCTTGTCCTCATGGAACTGGACGCCGCGCGCTTCGCGGAGATGAGGCTGCGGGAGGAGACGTGGGACCCCCTCTCGTGGGTGTACGTCCTGGGGGCCGGCATCTTCCCGCTGCTGGCCCGCGATTTCGCGCCGCTCGCGGACCGGCTTGGTTCAGTCGCGAGCCGCCTGGAGGGCATCCCGGCCGTGCTGGACGCCGCGCGCGCCGATCTCGTCGGCCACGGTGGCCGGCCCGTCGCCCGATTGCACACCGAGACCGCCCTCCGCCAGCTGTCCGGCATCCATGAACTGATCGACGATGCGCTGGCAGAGGCGCGGCAGGCGGCCGGGGATCCACGTGTCGCCCGCCTTGCGCCGCGCCTGGCCGCCGCGGCGGACCATGCCCGCGGCGCCCTCATGGGGTTCGAGGCGCACCTGCGCGACGTCGTCCTGCCGGCGAGCGAGGGCGAGGGACGCCTGGGCGCGACCCTGTTCCGCGAGAAGCTGCGGCACACGCTCAAGAGCGACATGACACCCGGGGAGATCGTCGAGCGTGCCCGCCGTGAATTCGACTCCGTCCGGGCCGAGATGGTGCGCCTCGCGAACAAGCTGTGGCCGGTCTGGCTGCCGGACACTCCACGACCGCTGGCCGCCGGTCCCGGCGACAGCGAGGCCAGGGACCGGGCGGTCGTGCGCGGCGTCCTGGATGCGATTGCCACGGCCCATCCCGCGGCGGAGGACATCCTGCAGTTCTGCCGCGACGAGATGGCCCGGATCGAGGGGTTCGTGCGCGAGCGGTCGGTGATCAGTCTCGCGGACGAGCCACTCGAGATCCGCTGGACTCCCGTGTTCATGCGGTCCTTCGGCGGGGCGATGCTGGACTCACCGGGTCCGCTGGACCACGGCCAGAAGGCGTTCTTCGCCGTGACGCCCATCCCGGAGGAGTGGACGCCCGAGCAGGCCGAGTCCTACCTGCGCGAGGACAACGACCGGATGCTCCGCCTCCTGACGATCCACGAGGCGGTCCCCGGCCACTACCTCCAGGGGGTCCAGGCGAACCGCTGCCCGTCCATCGCCCGGTCCATCTTCTGGAGCGGTGTCTTTGCCGAAGGGTGGGCCGTGTACGTCACGCAGGTGATGATGGACCTGGGCTATGGCGGCGACGACCCGGCCCTCATGCTGGTCCACTGGAAGTTCTACATCCGCGCCGTGATCAACGCGCTCATCGACGAGGGCATCCACGCGGGCTCCATGACGGAGGACGAAGCGGTCGCGCTGATGACCGACGGAGGCTTCCAGGAGGAATCCGAGGCGCGCAGCAAGTGGAACCGCGCCCGGCTCACCTCCACCCAGCTCTCGACGTACTTCGTGGGATCCGTGGAGATGTGGGACCTGGAGATCGCCCGGCGGCGCGCCGCGGCCGTGACATCCGGGGATGCCCGGGGTGTTGCGGCCGTCCCGCAGCCCCGCGTGGTTGGCAACGTGGGTGACACGCCCGGTTTCGACTATCGCGCGCACCTCGAGAGCGTCATCGCGCACGGATCGCCGCCGATGGTGCTGCTCCGCCGATTGCTGCCGGGGAGCTAGGCGCCCGTTCGCGGACCGACGGCGGCTGGCCGCCGGCCCGAAAGCGGACTCCTCGGCCGAACCGGATGCGTTCTCTCCCAGGCAATCGTGGGGGGACTGGTATACGCCGTCACGTCGTCGACGACCGCCCGCAGAGGCGCCGTCGCTGATCAGAATGGCGGTCGACCAGCCCGACCGTCGGTCGACTTGGCGTCTACCAGTCGCGGGGCGACTACGTGGGGCAAATCGCGGATCACGGTCCGATTTGCAGTCGTGGGGAGAATGCGCAGCGGCAACCGCCGGCCGGCCGAGCGCCCGTTGGCCGGCTATGGCGCGGGCTGGTTCACCTCGGCGAGCGCCTCGCGGTAGATGGCCAGTCCATCCAGTCCCCGTGATGGCGACGCGAACAGCGTGAGGTCCTCGCAGAACCCGTCCTCGAGCCGCGTTCCGGCCACACCGTCCACGAGGCGGACGGCCCGCGCGGCCGCCCGCAGGACCTGCTTCGTCTCGAAGCGGACGGGGTCGTCCCAGTACCAGGCATCGCTCTGGAACATGGCGAGCCGCCAGCGCTGGCCTTCCATGAGGTCGAGAAAGCGATCCGTCGCGGCCGCTCGCCCCCGCCTGCCCAGCCAGCGTGCGGCGTACTCCTCCCGGGCCATGCCGTCGCTGAGCACCTCGACGTAGGCGTTGCGGGCCGCGCTGACATCCACGGATCTGGCCTCGCGATGCAGCACGTCCTGCGTCACGACGTCCACCCGCGCGGCGAGCCGCTCGAGCGCGGCGCGAAGCGGGCCCTTCCAGCGGCCGTCGGCGGCGTCGGGGCATTCGGTGCTCCACCGCGCCACGCCATGATGACAGCTCCACGAGGTGCGCTCGGCGATTCGTGCCGTAGGGAGGCCGTCCGGGCCAGCATCGGCGAACGCCTGCGCGAGCATCACCACGTCGAAGCCACGATCCGACGGCGCGCCGGCCGGTTCCCCATCCGGACCGACCACGAGGCGGTGGAGGAACAACTCGCGGAACTCCCGGTGATGGCCGTACAGCTCCCCGTCGGACGCGATCACCACGATGGGCCACGCATCCGGGGGCGCATCCGTCTTGCGCGAGCCTGCATCGCCGCGGGCACTCGACCGGACAACCGCACGTCCATGCCGGATTCCCTCAGGCTCTTCCGCATGCATGCCGAAGCGCGGGATCAGCCGGTCGTGGATGAATGCGTCCGCATCCGCCGTTGCGGAGGGGTCGAACGAAACGGCCGCCGAAAGCCCGCCGTCGTAGAAGGCAACGCCCACGGAGCGGCCCCCGCCGACTTCCACCCGGTACAGGCGGCGCGTGTCCAGCGATGCGTCGGCCGCCTGCCACGGCGCAAGGATCGTGTAGCGGATGTCGTGCTCGGCGAGGAGGCGAAGCGTGGACAGGTCAACGGCCGTCTCGGGCAGCCACATGCCCTCCGGCCGGCGCCCGTACCTGATCTCGAAATCGCGGATCCCCCAGCGGATCTCCGTTCGCCGGTCGGCGAGCGAGGCCAGGGGCAGGATGGCGTGGTGGAATGCCTGCGCCATGACGTTGCCGCGTCCGGGGACGGCGCTCCCCGCGACAGCGCGCCCGGCGAATTCGGCGGCGCCCACGCCCTTGAGGCCGGGTCGATCTGCCCGGATGAACGCCCGGTACGTGGGCTCATCCGCGGCCTTGAGCCAGGCAGCGAGGGTGGGCCCAAGGTCAGACGAGATGTGGCCGAGGTTGCCGCGCTCGGCATTCGGCCGGTAGCACTCCGCGTTGATCCGCTCGTTCCAGTCATGGTGGGGCGCGGCGGCAGGTTCGCGGGGCACCAGGCCGGTGAACGGGTCGGCGCGGGACGGCTGGTAGAAGTGGCCGTGGACGACGAGTCTTCCGCGCGTCACGCCGATCCCACGATCCCAGCCGCGGGTGATGCCTTTCCGGGCGCCCCGGGTGCTGCCTGGAGCTGGGCCTCCTCCGCTGCACGATCGCGAAGCGCGTCGACCTGGTGGTGCACCTCCACCTCGAAATGCTCCCCGGGCGCCAGGTGCACCGGCCACGAGAACACCAGTGAGGACCCCTGGTAGATCCGCTCGAAGCCGCCCTCCGAATTCGAAACGGTCTCGATGGGATACCACCAGGCATCGGCCGGCGGGGTGACAACCGTCGCAAGGACAATGCCGACGTACGAGTTGCCGCTCGCTACGCGGCTCGTGTCCGCCTGGATGCCCCGCGCGTCATGGGCGAAGCGCCGGCCGCCGATCTCGTAGAACGCCGCGGGGTTGCCCCCGCCGCCCAGGAACGTGAGGTTCCATTCCACGGCCAGGCGGCCCGTGAGGGCCCGGTCCGAGCGGTTCTCAAGCCGGACCGAAACGCGCAGCCGCGGCGCAAGCCGGCCGCCGTCGAGACGGAACGTCTTCTCGATGCGGATCGGCTGCTCTCCGCCGTCCAGGGTGGCCGTGCCGTCACGCCGGGCGACCAGGCGGCCCGGCCCAAGCTCCACCACCTCGTAGGGGGCGTCGAGGACATCGGCGCGCTCCACCGCGGTGCCCTCCAGCAGTTGCTCCGGTCCGGTCCCGGTGTCCAGCAGATGCACGAGCGCCGACCGTCGCTCGTAGGCGTCGTAGAAGAGCAGCCGGTCGAGGTTGGCCTCTCGCGCTTTCACGGAGCCGTGAATGGACTCTGCGCCCGCTTCGCCACTCGTGCCGGCGTTCGTCGGGCCTGCGCCACCGTCCGCTCCGCCGCCTGCGCCGCCGTCCGCGGGGACCTGCAGCCCACCGGACCGCGCTGCCTCCCGAAGTCGCTCGTGATACGCCTCCGGCCTCCGGCGCATCACCGCTGCGAGCGCGTGTCGCGGCGCCCGGATGTCCCATACCGCAATGGCCGCGCCCGCGTCCGGCTTGATCCCCAGGACCTGGCCGGGCGATTCGAAGAGGACCTCGTCCACGCCGTCGATGTCGATGTCCACGAGGCGGCCTGACCGCGGCGCTGCACCGCCCATGACCGCGGAGGCGTCGGCAAGGTCTTCGGCGGCGATCAGGTGCTCGAGCGTGGCCAGGCGCATGTGGCTGATGTAGATGCCGCCGAACAGCCCATGCCAGTAGCAATCATTTGACTGCCCCTGGTAGAGGTGGTCGAGAGCGCGCTCCCGGCCCGGGCCGGAAGGCATCGCCGCCACCCTGGCCGATGTCCGGAGCATCTGCTTGTGGAGGTCGTTGACTTCGCGGTAGCGCCGCTGGAAGTTGCGCCAGAAGCCGCCCCGAAGAAACCGGGCCTCTGCCCGGCCCTCGTCGCGTGCTGCCTGCAGCACGTGCTCGAATTCCAGCGCGTCCTTCGGCGGCAGCACCCACTCGGTCATCTCCGTGTAGGAACCGGTGGGCAGGTAGACCCGACCCAGCGGGGGATGGGTGTCGGTCCAGTCGGATGGCCTGACGGTGGTCAGCCAGTCCGAGTTGGCCTCCAGCGCGGCGAAGAACTCCTCCATCCAGCGGCCGCGGCCCCAGCAGTGCTCGTACGTGGTAGGCCATGCCCCGAACTTCTCGCCGTCGTCACCCATCGTCCCCAGGCGGGTGCCGTCCGGCGTGGCGTGGGCACGCAGGTGGGCGACGACGTTCTCGACGGGCTGGAACGGGATAAGGTAGCGGAGCCCCTGTTCGGTGGGGAAGATCGTGATGCGCCGGCCCTGGTCGTCCGTGGTGTACGTGCCCCAGTGCTCCTCGTCCGGGATGGCGGCGGCGCGGAGGTGGTCGTCGTCCACGACGGTCCATTCGAGTCCGGCGTCGGCCAGGGCCATCGGCAGCGACGGCTCCCAGACTCGCTCGGCGAGCCACGCGCCTCGTGGGCGCCGCCCGAACAGCCGTTCCTGCTCGTCGCTCATCCGCCTGAGCTGGCCCACCCGGTCCGCGTCGGGCAGCGACGCCAGCACCGGCTCGTGGAGGCCCCCGCCCAGCAACTCGACCTGCTCGCGGTCCAACAGGGTCCGGACCTGGTCGAGGAAGTCGGGATGATGCGTCTCCAGCCATGCCAGCAGGGGGCCCGTGTAGTGCAGGCCGCAGCGGATCCGGGGATGGCGGAAGAGCAGTTCCACCATCGGCCGGTAGGCAGCGTTGTAGACGTCCTCGAAGACCCAGCCGAAGTTGCCAACAGGCTGATGGTTGTGGAACACGAGCGCGAACGAGATTCGCGGGGCCGTGTCTGAGCGGTTCATCGCAGCACCATTGTTCCCGGGCGGAGAGGGGAGCTTAGGTCAGCGGGCCCAGGTCGGGAGGGCCACGCTCGTGCTGGATGCGTCGTCGGCGGGCGCCGACCCTGTACCCGGTGTGCTCGTGGCGGCCCTGGCAGCCGCGGTGGCGCCCACGGCGCCGCCGGCACGCGCGGAAGCGCCGCCGGTATTCGCCGGGATGTACATCCCTTCCACGTACTCGTGGAGCATGCGGGTCGTGGAGAACCGCCAGATGGTGCTCGCCATCGAGCGTCGCATCAACTCGATCCACGCGGTGGGGCGCCCGTCGCGGCCGCGGTCGTAGTAGCGCGGAACGATCTCCTCTTCCATGAGGCGGTACAGGTCCTGCGCATCGGACCAGTCCTGGGCGCGCTCGTCCGGGTTCGACGATTGCCCGCCGATGGCCCACCCGTTGTCGCCGATCCAGCCCTCGTCCCACCAGCCGTCGCGAACGCTCACGTTCACGGCGCCGTTGATCGCCGCTTTCATACCGCTCGTGCCCGATGCTTCCAGGGGCCGGCGAGGCGTGTTCAGCCAGACGTCCACGCCCTGCACGAGGAAGCGAGCGATCCGCATGTCGTAGTCCTCGAGGATGAAGATCCGCCCGCGCAGCTTCTCCGATCGCGACAGCGTGTAGATCTCCTGGATCACCTGCTGGCCGGGGCGATCGGCCGGGTGGGCCTTGCCGGCGAAGATGACCTGCACGGGCCGCTTCTCGTCGAACAGCAGACGCGCCAGCCGGTCGATGTCGGCGAACAGGAGGCCGGCGCGCTTGTAGGTGGCGAACCGGCGGGCGAAGCCGATCGTGAAGATCGACGGGTCAAGGACGTGTTCGAGGTCCTTGAGGGTCGACGGCGCTTCGCCGAGGCGTGCGAACTGGTTGCGCAGCCGGCCCTGGGCAAAGATGGACATTTCCAGCTTCTGGCGCTGGTGGGCATCCCAGATGTCGGCCTTGCTGATGCGCTCCACCCGCTCCGCGTACTGGCCGGTCCCGCGGTCGAGATCGTGGAGGTCCATCCCGAGGTGGCGCTCCAGGAGTTCACGCATCCCGTCGCCCGTCCAGGAGGGCACATGCACCCCGTTGGTGATCCCGAGGATCCGGCCCGGTGCAATGCCTTGCCAGGTCGCGTTGGCAGTCTCCGCGTGGAGCTGGCTCACGGCGTTCGCGAGCCCCGTGGTCCGGAGGGAGAACGCGGTCATGTCGAACTGCGTGCCGGAGTCGTCCGTTCCGCGCCCAAGCTCGAGGACGCCTTCAAGCGGAACGCCGCCCGTGTTCGGCCGGCCGTCGCCGTCGAACAGCGGACCCGCGACGCGGCGCACCACGTCGGTGTCGAACCGCTCATTGCCGGCCGACACCGGCGTATGAATCGTGAACACGCTGTCGCGCCGGATGGCGTCCCACGCATCGTCGAGCGACTGGCCCGCGGCGACGGCCTCGCGCGCCCGTTCGCACAGGAGGAAGGCGGAGTGGCCTTCGTTGAGGTGCCAGGCGGCGGGCTGAATCCCCAGCTTGCGCAGGGCGCGCACACCGCCCACGCCCAGCACGAGTTCCTGGTGCAGACGCATCTCCCGTCCGCGCACGTACAGGATGTGGGTGATGGGCCGGTCGGCGCGGTCGTTCTCGGGCTGGTCCGTGTCGAGAAGGAGGACCGGAACCCGGCCCACCTGGGCAAGGTAGACGGCAATCGTCAGTGTGCGTCCCGGCAGTTCGAGGTGAACGTGGAGGGGATCGCCGTCCGCGCCCACCACCCGTTGCACGGGCAGGCGCGACAGGTCGTAGTCCGGGTAGGCATGCTCCTGGTGGCCGTCGGCATCGATGGTCTGGCGGAAGTAGCCCTTGCGATAGAGCAGGCCCACGGCCACGAACGGCAAGGCCATGTCGCTCGCCTGCTTCGTGTGGTCGCCTGCGAGGATGCCCAGGCCGCCCGAATAGATCCCCACCGACTCGTCGAAGCCGTACTCCGCGCAGAAGTAGGCGATCGTGCCCTTCAGGTCGTGCGAGTGGCGGCGCTCCAGCCACGTTTCCGACCCGTTCGCCATGTATCCGTCGAACTCGGCGAGGACCTCGCGGTATTCCGCGAGGAAGTGCGGGTCCGCGAGCAGATCGTCCCAGGCGACGGGGCCGGACAGCACCGGGATGGGGTTCCGGTAGCGCTGCCATGCGACGCCGTCCACCCGCCCGAACAGGTTCTTGGCGCGCGGATGCCAGGTCCACCAGAGGTTGTATGCCAGCCGCCGGAGTCCTTCGAGTTGCGGCGGCAGGCGGAACCGGGTGTTGGGCAGGGTCGCGACGTGAATCGGCTCCATGTTCCGGCGCATCATAGCGGCCGCCTCCCGGCCGAATCCCCTGGCGCGGCGAGCCCGAACCGCACGGCAGGGTCCGCGGCCGGGCGCCTACGATGTGGCCATGCGCGTGTCGTTCATCGCGGCCGAGTGCGAGCCCTGGGCCAAGACGGGCGGCCTCGCGGACGTCGTGGACGCCCTGGCACGAGCCCTCGGGCGGACCCGGGTCCCGTCTGCGATCGACGGTCTGGTGAACGTCTACCTGCCGCTCTACCGCGGCGTCCCGCTGCCCGAGGCGCGCGTTCTCGCCAAATCGCGACTGCGCGTCGCGGATCCGCTTTCGCCCGGCGGGACGAGCGAGGTGGGGCTGATCGACATCGAGGCTGACGGCTACCGGCTGCGTCTTGTGGACCATCCGGCGGCATTCGACCGGGACGGCTACTACGGCGACGGGGCCGGCGACTACCCCGACAACGCCTGGCGATTCGGCCTGTTCTGCCGGGCCGCGCTGGAGGCGATCCGGATGGACGGCGGCACGGACATCCTCCACCTTCACGATTGGCATGCGGGCCCGGCGTTGCTCCTGCGGGATGGCCCGTACGCCGGAGACGCTGCCCTGGGGCCGGCGGCGACCATCCTGACGATTCACAACCTGGCGTATCGCGGCTGGGTGCAGCCGGATCGGGTGTGGCTCCTGGGTCTGGACCTTCCACCGCGACGGCCCGGCGGGCTTCTGCCGACGTCGCCGCGGCCCGGCGGGCTTCTTCCACCGCGACGGCCCGGCGGGCTTCTGCCGACGTCGCCAGGCACGGCCGGCTCACCGCCCGCGCACAGCCGGCGTACCCCTGACCCGGAGACCGGCATCGACCTCCTGCGCGTCGGGATCGAAGGAGCGGAGCTCGTCAACACGGTCAGTCCCTCGTTCGCGGCCGAATCGCTGCGTCCCGAGTTCGGCATGGGCCTTGACGAACTCCTGGCGGAGCGCGGCGACGAGTTCTTCGGGATCCTCAACGGTATCGACCCGGCGGTGTGGAATCCGGCGACGGACGGCGACATCGCCGCGCCATTCGACCGCCACGACCTGGCCGGGAAGGCCGCCTGCCGGGCCGACCTTTTGGGTCGCGTGGGGTTCGACGCATCCGACGATGGGCCGGTCCTCGGTGCCATCGGGCGGCTGGACCCCC
>JANPDJ010000270.1:0-2258 GCA_031431395.1 Chloroflexota bacterium
GGAGCATCCGGGAAAGCGGCAATGGCCTCACCCGTAAACGGCACGGTGGCTCCAGCAAGATAGGCCAGACCGTCCGGCCGGACTTCCAACTGACGGATGAGAACGCGCCGGCCGTGGCCGAGATCTGCCGCCGGCTGGATGGCCTGCCCCTGGCGATCGAGCTGGCGGCAGCGCGTCTGCGGCTCTTCTCACCCGAGGTGCTCAGGGACCGCCTTGGCGATCGGCTGGCCCTCCTGCGCAGCGGGCCGCGTGATCTCCCGGAGCGGCAGCAGACACTCCGGGCCGCGATGGACTGGAGCTACGAACTGCTTGAACCCGGAGAGCAGCGACTGTTCGAACTGCTCGCCGTGTTCGCCGAGGCGGACATCGCCGCCGTCGAGGCCGTCGCCGGCCGCCTCGGCGCGGATGCAGGCGATTTGGACGTCCTCGACGGGCTGGCCGGCCTCGCCGAGAAGAGCCTGGTCCGGCTCGTGGACCGGGCCGGCGGCGAGCCTCGCGTCGGGATGCTCGAGACGATCCGCGAGTTCGCGGCCGACCGGCTGGAGCAGCGACCAGAGGTCAGCGCCTTCGCCCGCCTCGTCCACGCCACGTACTTCGCGGACCTCGCTGAACGCCTGCGTGGAGCGCTGACCGGGAATCATCGGGACACCGCGCTCACGGCGATGCTGGCGGATGTCGGGAACCTGCGGATCGCCTGGGCCTACTGGGTGGCGGCCGGCGACATCGGGCAGCTCGACAAGCTGGCCGACAGCCTGCTCATCCTCAACGATGCCCGGGGCTGGTACCTCGACACGGTGGGCCTGACCACCGGCATGCTCGCCGTCCTTGCGGCGAGCGGATCCTCGACGGGAGGGGTGGGCCAGGAGATTGCGCTGCGGATCAGCCTCGCCCGCGCCCTCATGGCCACCAAGGGGTTCACGTCGGAAGTCGAGGACGCGTTCGCCGGTGCGGTCGAGCTCTTTGAGCGCGGCGCCGACGTGCGCCAGCAGTTTCAGGTCCTGCGCGGCCTCGCCGGCCTGTACCAGTTCCGCGGGCAAGTGGAGCTGGCGGCAGGCCTGGGGCGAGAGATCCTGGTGCTGGGCGAGCGTGAGCACGACCCGCGGATGCTGATCGACGGGCACCTGGTGATCGCCGCATACCTCGTCTTCGGCGACGACCTCCAGGGCGGACTCGACCATCTCGACCAGGCGATCGCCCTGTTCGCCGGCCGAGCGATCCAGCCGGGGACAAGGCGGGTGGGCAATGATCCGCGGGTCGCGTGCTACACGACGTCCGCCCTCGCCCTCTGGCTCGCAGGTGGACCGGATCGCGCGGTCGAGCGAGCGAACGCGGCCATGGCTCTCGCTGTGGAACTGGAGCACCCGTTCACCTCGGCCTTCGCCCGCTTCCACTCGGGCCTCCTCCATTCCTGGCGCCGTGAGTGGGACGTCGTGCTGGACCGGGCGGTCGGGCTGCTCGAGATCGCCGACGAGCACGACCTCCGGATCTGGACAGCGGTGGGAACGTGCCTGCTGGGAGCTGCGCAGGTGGGCCTGGGCCGGTTGGATGAAGGCCTGGCGAATATTCGGACTGGGATGGGTCTCTACCAGGGGTTCCGGTCGCCGCCTATCTTCTGGCCGATCCTCCTCCTGGTCGACGCGGGTGCCAGCCACCGCGCCGGACGACCGGCGGACAGCCTGCCGGCACTCGACGCTGCCAGCGGGATGCTGGCGAACACGATCCTGCTGCCCGAAATCCACATCCTGACAGGCGACGTGCTGGCGGCGCTTGCGCCCGACGGTGGGAGCGGTGACTCAGATGCCGAGTCCTGGTATCGGATGGCCTTCGACCGCTCAGGTGATCTGGGCGCCCGCATGACCCGGCTGCGGGCGGCGACGAGGCTGGCGCGCGTCCTGAAGGCCAGGGGCGAGGACGACGCTGCCGCGCGCATCCTCGGTCCGGTCTACGCGACGTTCACGGAAGGTTTTGAGACTGCGGACCTCGTCGAGGCGCGCGATCTTCTGGCCTCCGTCACACCGGGCGCGATCCCCCCGGCCTGACCAAGCAGCGGCGGTGCGCACCGCATGGCCTCAGCAACCGGTCGACGGTCACGGCGGCGAGGCTTCCGGCCGATTCAGAATCGGAAGGCCCCGGGTGACCGGGGCCTTCACGTGCATCCAAGGGCGGGTTACTTGCCCTTCTTGCCCAGTCCGAACTTTTGCGGTTGGGCGTTTTGGCCCTTCGCCGGGCCAGCTGTTGACCGTTCGAGTTGCCTGGCC
>JANPDJ010000271.1:0-14132 GCA_031431395.1 Chloroflexota bacterium
CGACGGGCTCGAGGTTACCCATCGCTCGCGCGGTCTGTGCGCTCACGGCGCCGTGGGCGGCGAGGATCGCTGCGGGGACTCCCAGCTGGGCGCGCTTGACCTCGTTCGAGTACGCCACAACGCCGCCCTGGAAATAGGCACTTGACCCGGAGATCTCGGTGATCGCGTGCGCAACGAGGCCACCCGTGCACGATTCCGCTACGGCGACCGTGGTACCGCGCGCCAGACACGCCTCCCCCAGGCGCTGCGCCAGGTCGAGCAGCTCGGACTCCAACGTCGGAAGTTCCATGGCCCGTGACGAGTCACTCATGAAGGTCAGGATAGAGCGCCGCGCACGGACGGCCAACAGCCGCCCCGTCCGCCAACCTGGGCGACCGTCTTCCCCGAGGCGCTACGTCCGGCCGGTGTTCTCGGCCGCGTTCGGTGGCGCAAAGAGCCACGTTTCGGGGACGCCTTCCTTGCCGAGTGGCCCCAGCGGAGTCCCGTTGAGGGTGAACGATGTTGCCCCCGAGTCCCCGGTCCGGACCTCGATGGACGTCTGCGCGGTGAACGTGAGGGTCCTCCCTGCCGCGAAGACCTTGCCCTGCCCGGTTCCGGCGTCGAGCTGGCCGTCCACCCACACCTTGAGCCAGACCGACCGGCCCGTGATGGAGACGACCAGGTTCACACCCTTGAACTGCACCGTGACGTTCCGGGTCAGCGTAGTTGTCTTGTTCTGAGCGCTTGCCGCGGTGATCTTGATGGTCCATCTGCCGGCGGTCAGCTGCACGCCCGTGTTGAAGGTCCCATCCTCGGCGACCGGGAGCGACTGGGCGGGCGGTGGCGCGGGCGGCCTGAGCGTCGCTGGCGGCGTGGTGGTCGCCGGGGGTCTGGGCGTCGCCGGTGGCCTGGGCGGCGCGGTGGTCGCAGGCGCCCCGGAACCGGAAGGGCTCGGCTCGACGAACAACGGCGGCAGTGGACCGAGGTACGTGGCCCTGACCGTCACAGTGCTCGCATTGGTCGTCCTGCCCTGGACCGGGATTGCCCCATTCTCCACCGTGGTTCCGTCCGCGGGCTGGTCCACGGTCAGCGTGGGAGCCTGGACGACCGAGAATGGGACCGTGATGATGACCCGCCTTGGCTGCTCGGCCTGCTTGCCGGTCTCCGGGTCCGTCGCCGTGATCTCGAACTGGTTGCGACCCCGCCGGAGGTCGATGTCCGCGGTCCAGGTCCCGTCGGCCGCCACGGTGACGCGAACGGAATCCTGTCCCGGCGAGGAGATCGAAACGATCGCACCCGAGGTGGAGGTTCCCCGGAGGGTGTACGACGTGGTGGATTCCTCCACCTCCGACACCGCACTCGCCGGGTCCGAGACGTCGATGGTGGGTGGCTTCGCGAAGCGCAGGAGTTGGAGAGCGAGGTACGCCGCGAAGGCCGCCACGCCCACGACGAGAAGCGCCGCTACGAGCATGCCCGGTGCGAAGGTGAAACCCCGGGACGGCGCCTGGATGGGGCGCGGCACGACGATCACGGGCTCCGTTGGCCTGTCGTCGCCGCGCTCCGAACGCCATTGCAGCAGGATGTCGTCCGGATCCAGGCCCAGGTAGAGCGCGTAGTTGCGCAGGAACCCCTTCGTGTACACGGCTCCCGGCAGCTCGCGCCATTCACCGCGCTCCAGCGCCGCGAGGTACCGGGCCCGGATCTTCGTATCCCGCTCAGCGCGGTAGAGGTCGACGCCCTTCCGCTCGCGCGCGACGAGCAGACGCTCGGGCAGCGAGGGCAACGCGCCAGCGGCGGCGTCTGGACGCGAAGTATCCCCCGTCCGGCCGGCGTCTCCCGGCGGGCGGCGGGGCCGGTCTCGAGTCGTCATGCCTCGTGATCATCTCCGTCGCTCCACCTCCCCGCATCGGTCGCCGGCGGACCGTCGCGGCGAAGGACCGGGCGCGCACTCGAACCTTCGAACGCACCTACGTAACCCCGCGCCTCGAGCTGATCCACGATGCGGGCAGCCCGGGCGTAGCCGATCTTCAGTCGCCGCTGGAGGAGCGAGGCCGATGCCCGATCGTACTCCTGGATGACCTTCACCGCGTCCATGAACAAGCGGTCGGCCTCCTCCTCGGGCTGGGCCTCGACGGAGCCGGTGCTCTCTTCGTCGTTCTCGACGATCGACAGGTCGTAGCGGGGCCCGCCGGCGTTGGCCGCCTCTGCGCGCCAGTGGTCGGTGACGGCGCCGATCTCCTTGTCCGAGACGAAGACGCCCTGGAGGCGCACGGGCCGCGGCAGGTCCGCCGGCTGGTAGAGCATGTCACCCCGGCCGATCAGGTCCTCTGCCCCGGGTGAGTCGAGGATGGTTCGGGAGTCGATCTGCGAGGCCATGGCGAACGCGATCCGGCTTGGGAAGTTGGCCTTGATCAGGCCGGTGACAACATTGACGGACGGGCGCTGCGTGGCAAGGACCATGTGAATCCCGGTGGCCCGCGCCTTCTGGGCGAGCCGCACGATGGGATCCTCCACGTTCTTGCCCTCGCGCATCATCAGGTCGGCCAGCTCGTCGATCACGATGACGATGTACGGCATCTTGTCCGCCGGGTCCACGCGCGTCTCGTTGAAGGCGGCGATGTTGCGGGCCGTCGCACCGGCGAGACGGCGATACCGGTACTCCATCTCCCCCACGGCCCACTTGAGGGCAGCCTTGGCCTGGCCGGGCTCCGTGATCACGGGCACCTTCAGGTGGGGCACGCCGTTGTAGGCCGCGAGTTCCACCCGCTTGAGGTCCATGAGGATCATGTGGACTTCGTCGGGCGTGGCGCGGACGAGAAAGCTCGCAATCAGGGCATTGACCATGACGCTCTTGCCGGAGCCCGTGGCGCCCGCGATCAGCAGGTGGGGCATTCTCGCGAGGTCCACGCTGCGCGCGTGACCGGCCACGTCCCGGCCCAGGGCGAACGTGAGACGCGACGGCGAGGTGCGGAACTCCGCCTCTTCCGCGATCCGGCGGAGCGTGACGACGTTGAAGTCGCTGTTGGGGATCTCGATCCCGACGACGCTCCGGCCCGGGATGGGCGCCTCGATGCGCAGCGTCCGCGCCGCAAGGGCCATGGCGAGGTCGTCTGCCAGGCCCTCGATCCGCGAGACCTTGACCTCGGGGGCGGTGGTCAGCTCGTACTGGGTGACAACCGGACCGGCGTTGAACTTGTCGATCCGGACCGGGATGTTGAAGCTGGCGAGCTTCGCCGTGATGATCGCCGCGTTGCGGGCATGGTCCATCGTCGCGCCGCCCACCTTGGGCGCGACGTCCTCGAGTAGCGTGATCGGCGGGGTCCGCCACGCGTAGGGCGGTGGATGCGCGCCGTTCCGGGCGGGCGCCGCGCTCCGCGTGTCACCTTCGAGGTCCGATTTCGCCCCTTCGGCACCAGGTCGATCGGCCACGGCGACCGTGGACACAGGCGCTGTCGCAGCGCCCGTCGGCGCCAGCGACGATGCGAAGGTTGCGCTCACGGGAGCCATGCCGGGAACTCCGGCCGGGATACCGGACGAACCGCCACGGGCATCGGACTGCTCCCAGATGCCGGGCCCGTCATCCATGACCGGCTGCCCGCGGCGACCGGCCGCAATCGACCCTCGACCCGCCGGGGCCACCGCGACCCTTGTCCGCGAATCGGACTCCTCGACCTCCGGAGCCGCCGCGAGGGACTCACGGAGCGAACGCACGGCCCGTGCCATCGGCGCAAGGAATGCCCCGAGCCCCAGGTCCAGCATGATCAGGAGGCCTGCGACGGTCACACCGACGAGCACGACCACGGCGCCAGGCCTGGTGATCAGCCCGCCGAGCACAGACGCCAGGAAGGCGCCGATCCGGCCGCCGCTGAACGTGCCCCCGAACAGGTCAATCAGCCCGAGCACGCCGACGAACGCGATCGTCGCCCCGCCCAGGCGCAGTTCCCAGCCGCCCGTTCGTGTCCGCGCTCGCTCGACATAGACGCCCGCGGCCAGGAGGACGAACGGCAGAAGCCAGCGCCCGGTCCCGAACCACGGTGCGATCCAGTCGCGCCAGATGTCGGTCAGGCGGCCCTGGCCGGGTAGCGCAAGGGCAATGAGCGTAATGGCGCCCGTGGCCAGAAGAACGATGCCGACCAGGGAGCGGGCGACATCCGGACTCATCTGCCAGCGCGGGCCGCCCAGCCGGATGCCGCCCCGCTTCCGGGAGGTCGCGCGGGGACTCGCGCGGCGAGGGGCGGCGGCCGTTCGTCGCGGCTCTGTCACGCGCTAGACCTCGACCACCACGGGGAACACCATCGGGCGCCGCTTGGTCTGCTCGTAGAGGTACCGCGAGACCCCGTCCTTGATCTGGCTCTTCAGAAGCCCGATCTCGCTGATGTGGTCGCCCGGATTCTCGATGGATGCGATGATCCGCTTGATGGCCTGCTCCATCATGGGGTCCTGCTCGTTCTTGGGCACGAAGCCGCGGGTGATGATCTCCGGCCGGCCCACGACATTCCCGGTCTGCTTGTCGACCTGCACCACGATCATGAACATGCCGTCGTTCGCAAGGGCGCGCCGATCGCGAAGCACGACCTCACCGACTTCCCCGACGGAAAGCCCATCCACGTAGACGTATCCGGCCGGCACATTCGTGCCGCGTCGCGCCGAGCCGTCGGCCAGGATCTCGATCGGCGTGCCGTTCTCGATGATGAAGACGTTCTCCGGAAGCACGCCCGTCTCGGTTGCCAGCCGGCCGTGCTGGACCTGCATGCGGAACTCGCCGTGAATCGGGATGAAGTAGCGGGGCTTGGTGAGCCCCAGCATGAGCTTGAGTTCTTCCTGGCTGCCGTGTCCCGAGACGTGTGCGCGCTTGATCGTGTGATAGAAGACGTTCGCGCCGGCCTTGAAGAGGTTGTCGATGGTGCGTGAGACGTATTCCTCGTTGCCGGGGATCGGACTCGCGCTGACGATCACCGTGTCGCCGGGCTGAATCTCCACGAACCGGTGGTCCCGGTTCGCCATCCGGGCCAGGCCCGCCATGGGCTCCCCCTGGGCGCCGGTGGTGGCGATGACCAGCTTGCCGTCCTGGACAGAGCCGATCTGCTCCTTGGAGACCATCATGCTGGACGGGTACTTGAGGTAGCCCAGGTCCGTGGCGATCCGGAAGTTCTGTTCCATGGACCGGCCGATCACGGCGACCTTGCGGTCGAAGGTGCCCGCCGCATCCAAAACCTGCTGGATGCGGGCGATGTTGCTGGCGAACGTGGCCACGATCACGCGCCCTGACAGTGGCTCCATGATCTCGCGGAAGGCCTCCCCCACCGTGCGTTCCGACGGCGTGTAGCCGGGGTTCTCGGCTCGCGTGGAGTCCGAGAGGAGGCAGATGACACCTTCCTCGCCGAGCTTCGCGAGGATATGGAAGTCGGACAGCTTGCCATCGACGGGCGTGTGGTCGAACTTGAAGTCGCCGGTGTGCACCACCACGCCCACGGGCGTGCGCAACGCAATGCCCATGGCATCCGGAATGGAGTGGCCGACGCGGAAGGGCATGACCGTGAACGGCCCGATCTGGATCTCGTCGCCCGGGTCCAGCGCCATCATGGGGTTGTTGTGGAGCTTGTGCTCCTTGATCTTGTTGCCCAGCAGGCCGCGCGCCAGCGTGGAGGCGTAGATGGGCACCCCGGGGAACTCGGGCAGGATGAACGGCAGACCGCCGACATGGTCCTCGTGCGCATGCGTGATCAGGAAGGCCTTGACCTTCTCGCGACGCTCCTTCAGGTAGGTCACGTCCGGCACGACCAGGTCGATGCCGAACATCTCCACGTCGGGGAACATGAGCCCGCAGTCGATCACGACGATGTCGTCGCCGTATTCGAAGACGTACATGTTCTTGCCGATCTCGCCTACTCCCCCGAGGGGGATGATGCGGAGCGGTTCGCGGCTATCGGGCATGGCTGTCTGCGTCCTGTCCTAGAAGAGCGTGAGTTGGTCTGCCGGGTCGGGCGCAAGAGCGGCCCCGTAAGGCGGTGACCCTGGCGAGGATGATTCGGGGACCCCTGATCCCGTCGGGCCTTCGGGCTGTGCCGGTTCCGAACGGATGGGCGCGGCCGCCGTGGCGGCGTGCTCGTCCGGGTCGGGAACCAAGGGCATGGCGGGCAGATCGGCGGATGGCAGCTGGTCGGCATGTCGCCGGCGCTGTTCCCGCCCCTCGACCAGTGCGCCGGGCAAGCCGGCCATGTCCCGGAAGCTGGCCTGCTCGATGTCCGTTGCGCGGAGTGCTGCGGCCGGGTGGTACATGGCGTACACAAGAGCATCGGCTGCGCCCGTCGCTGGATCAACCGGGCGCATTGTGCCGTGAGCCTGGCTGATGCGCGCACCTGGCATGAACGTACCCATGGAAAAGCGTCCCAACGTCACCACGAGAGCCGGGTCCAGCACCTCGAGCTGCCGGCGGAGAAACGGTGCGCACGCGGCAATCTCCTCTGCCTCCGGGTCGCGGTTCTCGGGCGGGCGGCACTTCACCACGTTCGTGATGAACACGTCCTCTCTCTGCCATCCCACGGATGCGAGCAACTTGACGAGGAGCGTTCCGGCCCGACCGACGAAGGGCCGCCCCTCGCGATCCTCGTTGAAGCCCGGCCCTTCGCCGACGAACACCACCTCGGTGTTCGGATTGCCCTCGCCGGGGACGGAACGAGAGCGCTGCTGATGGAGTCGACAGCGGGTGCAGGCGCGGACCTCGTCCGCGATCTGCTCGAGCGCAGCCTTGCGCTCGCCCTCTCTCACGCGGTCCCTCCGCCGCCGGTGCGGGCCGCGCTCCCGGCGCCCCGTTCGGAGGCCTTCGTGATCCAGTCCCGCGCCACCAGGACTTCGGCAATCTCGACGGCGTTCGTGGCCGCACCCTTCCGGAGGTTGTCGCTCACCACCCAGAAGGCGATGCCCCGGTTGTCGTCGATGGATGCATCCGTCCGAACGCGGCCCACGAAGACCTCGTCACGTCCCGTGGCCTGGGTGGCCAGCGGATAGACATGAGCCGCGGGATCGTCCTGGACCACCACGCCGGGGACAGCGGCGAACAGCTCCCGTGCACGGGCAGGCGTGATGGGCTCGCGCGTCTGGACGTGCACTGCCTCGGAGTGCGCGAAGAAGACCGGAATGCGCACGGCCGTGCAGGAGATTCGCAGGTCCGGGAGGTGCAGGATCTTGCGGCTCTCCGTGACCACCTTCCATTCCTCGCGGGAGTACCCGTTCTCAAGGAAGATGTCGATCTCCGGCAGGGCGTTGAACGCGATCGGGTGCGGGTAGACGCTGGACTCCTTGGGCCGGCCCTCCGCGTGCGCGCGGATCTGGGACTCCAGCTCTGCGACGGCTTCACCCCCGGTCCCCGAGACGGACTGGTAGGTGTCCACCACGACGCGCTCAAGCCCCACCGCATCGCGCAGTGCCATGAGCACGGGCGCGAGCTGCATCGTGGAGCAGTTGGGGTTGGCGATGATCCCCTCGTGAAGCGCAGCGTCCTCCGGGTTGACCTGGCTCACCACGAGGGGGATGGCCGGATCCATGCGCCACGCGTTGGAATTGTCGATCACCACCGCACCGTGCTCTGCGGCCCTGGGCGCGAGATCTCGCGAGACATCCGTGCCGGCCGAGAACAGGGCGATGTCGATACCGTCAAACGCGTGCGGCGTGGCCTCGCCGACGGCCAGCTGCCGGCCGCCGAACTCGACGGTGCGTCCGACCGACTTGCCGGACGCAAGCAGGCGGATCTCGGCGAGTGGGAACGCCCGTTCGACGAGGACCTGGATCATGGTCCGGCCGACCACTCCCGTGGCGCCGACCACGGCGACCGACAACGGGCGGCGATGCGGTGATGCGCTCATGGCGGGCATTCTACCGCCCGGGACGTCCGGGGCCGACCACTGCTGTGACTGATCCCCGCTCCAGCTGGGAATCGAGCGGCCCGGGTTGTCCCGGGCCGCTGCGCAGTTCTCGTTGCGGGAACCCTAGACCGGCTCTTTCGCCAGGTGGCGCTGCATTGCGGCCTTTCGGGACAGGTTGATCCGGCCCTGCCGGTCAACTTCGGTCACGACGACCATCACCTCGTCACCAACGGAGACCACGTCCTCGACAGTAGGCACGTGGTAGTCCGCCAGCTCGCCGATCCGGACCAGGCCTTCCTTGCCCGGCAGGATCTCGACGAATGCGCCGAAGCCCATGATCCGGGTCACCTTGCCCAGGTACAGCGAACCGATCTCGACGTCGCGGGTCAGGCTCTCGATCCACAGGATGGCCTTGCGCGCGTTCTCGCCGGAGACCGCGGCGATCTCCACGGTGCCGTCATCCTCCACGTTGATCTCGGTCTGGGTCTCTTCCTGGATCTTGCGGATCATGGATCCGCCCTTGCCGATGATCTCGCGGATCTTTTCCGGGTTGATCTTGATCGTGGTGATGCGCGGGGCGAAGTCGCTCATGTCCGAGCGCGCCTGCGGCATCACGGCGGTCATCTTGTCGAGGATCTCGAGGCGAGCGGCGAGCGCCTGCTTCAGGCCCTCCCGGATGATTGCTTCACTGATCCCCTGGACCTTGATGTCCATCTGCAGGGCGGTGATGCCGTCCCGCGTGCCGGTCACCTTGAAGTCCATGTCGCCGAAGGAGTCTTCCTTGCCGAGGATGTCCGTCAGGACGGCGAACCTGCCGTCAGGTTCGCTGATCAGCCCCATCGCGGCGCCGGCGACCGGCGCCTTGATCGGCACGCCCGCGTCCATCAGGGCCAGCGTTGACCCGCAGGTGGATGCCATTGACGTGGAGCCGTTCGAGGTCACGCACTCGGAGACGACCCGGATGACGTAGGGGAATTCGTCGTGACTCGGGAGCACGGGGATGAGTGCGCGCTCCGCGAGGTTTCCGTGGCCAATCTCGCGGCGGCCGGGTCCCCGCATCATCTTGTTCTCGCCCGTGGAATAGGGCGGCATGTTGTAGTGGTGCAGGTACCGCTTCTCGGTCCGGGGGCTGATCGTGTCGATCCGCTGCACGTCCGATGACGAACCGAGCGTGGCGATGGACAGGGCCTGCGTCTCGCCGCGCGTGAACAGGCCGGAGCCGTGGGTGCGGGGAATCAATCCCACCTCAACGGAGATGGGCCGGAGTTCCGCTACGCCGCGGCCGTCCATGCGGATGCCCTCGTTCAGGACAAGCGCGCGGACGACCTGCTTGTGCAGGACCCCGAACAGGCTCTTGCTGACGCGCGAGTCCCGGCGGGCCTTCTCGAGAAGGCCCTTGCTGTCGCCGCCCGTGCGCGTGGCACGGACTGCACCCTGGATCGAGGTCTCAAGAGCCTTGATGCGATCCGGGAGGTCCTTGCCGAAGAGAATCAGCAGGTTGGCCGTTGCCTCGGCATCCGGGAGCGCCCGGTGCGCCTGTGCCAGCTCGATCCCGAAGAACGCCGACAGCGTGGGGAGCTTGTAGTTCTCGAGATCCGGGTAGCCCTCGCGGGCGATGGGCAGCGTGTCGAGGTAGGTCCCGGGCGCGAAGCGCGTGCCGTCGCCAAGCGCCGCCTCGAGGAAGCCCAGGTCGAACCCCACCGAGTGGCCCACGATGGTGGCACCGCCGATGAACTCGACCGCCTTGCGGGCGGCCTCTGCGGGGCTTGGGGCCTTCTTGACGTCGGCATCCTTGATGCCATGCATCTGGTTGCCGATGATGGGCCGGCCGGGGTTCACGAAGGTGGACCAGCGGTCCACGATCTTGCCGCCCTTGACCCGGACCGCCGCGACCTCGACGAGGTCCGCGAGTTTGGGATCCGTGCCGGTGGTCTCGACGTCAACCACGACGAACTCGCCGCCGGCTGCGGCTGCTGCCGCGAACGCGACAACGGATTCCGTGCCCGGCTCGATGAACGGCAGGCGCTTGGACTTGCCCACCGCTTCGCGCAGCTTCTCCTGGATGTCGATCAGCGGCTGGATGGCCCGATGACCGAACAGGATCGCCTCCGCCATGACGTCTTCCGGCAGGAGCTTGGCACCTGCCTCCACCATCATGATCGCGTCGCGCGTTCCGGAGACGATGAGTTCAAGCTCCGACTCGTCGAGCTGGCTGAACGTGGGGTTGACGACGAATTGGCCACCGATCCGCCCGATGCGGACGGCGCCGATTGGGCCCAGGAACGGGATCTCGCTGATCGTCAGCGCCGCCGAGGCCGCGATGGTGCCCAGGACGTCCGGGTCATTCTCCTGGTCCGTGGAGAGGACCGTGATCACCAGCTGGACATCGTCCTTGTACCCCTCCGGGAACAGCGGACGGATGGGCCGGTCCGTGAGGCGTGCCGCGAGAATGGCGGCCTCCGACGGGCGTGCTTCGCGCTTGATGAATCCGCCGGGGATCTTTCCGGCCGCGTACATCCGCTCCTCGAAGTCCACCGTGAGGGGGAAGAAGTCGAGGCCGGGCCGGGGCTCGGCGCGGTTGGCCGTTCCGAGGACCATGGTGTCCCCGTAGCGGACGGTGACGGCACCGCCGGCGAGCCTGGCAAGCTTGCCGTGCTCAATGGTCAGGGTGCGGCCGTGGAATTGCGTCTCGAATACGTGAGACACGGGTGCTGAGCCTCCTTGCTCCGCGCAGGAGGAGGGCCCGGAAGTGCGTTGGCCAGCCGAAGCCGAGGCGTCAGTCGCGCGTCCCGGGCACACGGCCCGGGCAGGCGGTGATCCTAGCGGCGAAGGCCGAGACGTCCAATGACGGCTCGATAGCGCGCGTTGTCCTTCTTCACGAGATACGCGAGAAGACGACGGCGCTGGCCGACGAGCTTGAGGAGGCCGCGGCGCGAATGATTATCTTTGGGGAAGGCGCGCAGATGGCCCGTCAGGTCCTTGATCCGCTCCGTCAGGAGCGCAATCTGGACTTCTGGCGAACCGGTATCACCGTCACTGACGGCGAAACCCGCGATCAGCTCCTGCCTCATTTCCCGCGCGAGCGGCACTCGGTCCTCCGACACGAACTTCGTATGGTAGATCTATCTGACTACTCTTCGACCGCCGGATGGTAGCAGCCAATCAATAGGCGGGCAAACCGGGAGGCTCCGACGACGCACGGCCGCGCGCGTCCGGCCCGGCTTGAGGGGCCTCGTCACGCTGGGCTGACGAGTCCCGCAGTGGTCGCGGGCAGTCCGGCTGGTCCGGGCGATGTACCCTCGGGGCGAACCATGAAACCCCTGCGTCCACCGTACGACCGGATGGCGCGCGGCCTGTCCGTCGCGGCGCCGTACCGCGGACCGCAGCTTCTCAGCTCGCGATTCTTCACAAAGGAGCTCGCGTTCAGCCACGAGGAGCGTGACGCGCTGGGACTCACGGGGCTGCTGCCCTCGAGCGTCGTGCCGATCGAGGGTCAGGTGGCCCTGTCGTTGGAGCAGGTCCGCCGGAAGTCCAATGACCTCGAGCGGTACATCGCGCTGGCGGCGCTCCAGGACCGCAACGCAACCCTGTTCTACCGGCTGCTGACAGACCACCTCGATGAATGCATGCCGATCGTCTACACACCCACGGTCGGACGCGCCTGCCAGGAGTTCAGCCACATCATCCGGCGGACGCGCGGCATGTGGATCACCCCGGACGATGTCGACCGCCTGCCGGAGGTGCTCCGGAACTCCCCCTATGAGGATGTACGACTCATCGTCATCACTGACAACGAGCGGATCCTCGGCCTGGGCGACCAGGGTGCCGGAGGCATGGCCATCCCCATCGGCAAGTTGGCCTTGTACACGGCCGCCTCGGGCATCCATCCCAGCCTGACGCTGCCGATGTCGCTGGACGTGGGCACGGACAACCAGGTGCTGCTCCAAGACCCTCTCTACGTGGGCTGGCGCCACCCACGCCTGCGAGGCCCGGCCTACGACCTGCTCGTGGAGCGATTCGTGGACGCGGTCAGCGGAACCTGGCCCGGCTGCCTGATCCAGTGGGAGGACTTCAAGGGAGCCAACGCCCTGCGGATCCTGGAACGATACCGGCAGCACGTTCCGTCGTTCAACGACGACATCCAGGGAACGGCAGCGGTGGTGGTCGGCGGCATCCTCGCGGGGCTGCGCCATCTCGGGGGGACGATCGCGGAGCAGCGGGTGGTGATCCTGGGCGCCGGCGCCGCCGGGATCGGCATCGCCCGGCTCATCCGGCGGGCCATGGAGCGCGGCGGCAGCACGACCGCGCAGGCCCGCAGGGCGGTTGTCCTGCTGGATTCCCACGGCCTCGTGGCGGAAGGCAGAACGGACCTCGACATTCTGAAAGCAGCGGTCGCACTGGGCCCCGCGGACCTGGAGGGCTATGGGCTGGCGCCGGCCGGGCACTCGTTGTACGACGTCATGGCAGCCGTCCGGCCGACGGTACTCGTGGGCGTGACCGGCGTTCATGAATCGTTCGACGAGCGATCGATCCGGGAAATGGCGCGGCACGTGGCCACTCCACTGATCCTGCCGCTGTCCAACCCCACCTCCAGCGTGGAGGCCCGGCCATCGGACGTCCTCGCGTGGACAGATGGACGCGGCCTCGTGGCGACCGGCTCGCCATTCGCCGACGTGCAGATGGCGGACGGACGTGTCCGTGCGATCGGCCAGGCGAACAACGTCTTCATCTTCCCGGGGCTGGGCCTGGGCGCGATCGCGGCGGAGGCCACCTCGATCAGCGACGAGATGTTCCTGCTCGCGGCCGACGTGGTCGCATCTGCCGTCACGGCCGAGCGGTTCGCGGAGGGTGGCCTGTATCCACCCATCGCGGACCTGCGTGCGATCTCCCGCCTGATCGCGATCGCGGTTGTCAACGAGGCGCAGCGAACCGGCGCTGCCGGCCTCGCGGCAGGCATTCCGGCCGAGGAGGCCGTGGACCAGGCCATCTGGGAACCGCGCTACGTGGATTACGTGGCGGACCCGACCGGCGTCAGCTTGCCAGCGTGACCCGGATGCGCGTCGCGTCCGGCAGCGGGGCATCCGACCGGATCTCCACCCAGCCTGGCTCTCCCGGGATGAGGATCTCGGCCGGATAGGCCGATCCGCCGACAAGGCCGGGCATTGATCCGTCGACGGCCGTCTCGCACGCGACGCTCTCCACCGCCGTACTCGCAGACGCGAGGCGGGCCGGTTCCCAGGCCGCCTCCACGAACCCCCGGTGATGCCCGGCCGGGGGCAGCGCAACCGGCAGCCGGAACGTCAGGATCTCGTGACGCGCGTCGGTCAGAACCCCCTGCTTGTCGGCGGCCCGCTCCCCTACGAACGCATAGGGCCGCCCCAGCAGCGCAGCTGCCCCCACCAGGTCGCCAAGGACAATGAGCTCCCGGATATCCACGCTGCGAACCTCGCGCCCGGCGATTTCGTACGGGGGAACGACGACCACTTCGAAGCCCTGCTCGCGGCCGAGGGCCGCCAGGGCATCCACGGTCCCCCGGCGTTCGTGCCCGAAGGCGGCTTCCGGCGTCATCACGAGCCCTGCCAGCCTCGTGCGCCGCGTGATGAGCTCCACGAACCCCTGGTAGGACGTCATGCGCAGCGCCCGATCGAAGTGCTGGACGACAGTCACCTCGATGCCGGCCTCGGCCAGCCGGACGAGCCGCTCGTCAGGGTCGCACAGGATCGGCGGCGCGCCGCCCAGCAGGATCTCGTCCGGGTGCGCGTCGAACGTGATGACGGCCGGCTTCGCGTTCCGGTTCGTCGCCTCGCGCCGGAGTTGCTGGAGCAGATGCGCGTGTCCGCGATGGAGGCCGTCGAACACCCCCACCACCACCAGCAGCGGTCCGTCGCCGGCCGCCAGCGCATCGAGCCCGGGCACGAGCCGGGTCGCGCGTCGAGGAATGGCACGGGTCGCGCGACGCCCGGGCGCACGCGACGAGGCGGTGTCCGGCGACACGGGTCCCGGTGCAGGCTCGCTCTCGGACGGTCCCAATGCTGTGCGGTCTTCATCCGGCCCCCCTTCCGGCGGTGCCGGGCGGGCGCGCTGCTGGGCGCCGACGACGACGAGGACCTGCTCCGGAGCGATGCGCTGCCCGCGGACGCGTCCCAGGCCCACGAGGCCGCCCTCGTGGTCCACGAGCCGGAGGATCACGTCCTGCTCCAACCCCACGGGAATGCCCGCCGCCGGACGGACGAACTGGCCGCGGGGGGGGGGCGCGGGGGGGGGCGGGCGGGGGGGGAGCGGGGGGGGCCG
>JANPDJ010000272.1:0-12618 GCA_031431395.1 Chloroflexota bacterium
CTTCGTACGCACCAATCTGCCCGGCCGACGGCCTGCTCGGGCCCGCCGGGGGCAGGGTCAGGGGGAGCACGGGGAAGACCTGCTCGGCCCGGACGTGCAGGGCCTGGCGGCTGGTGGCGAGAACAATGAGTCGCGGGCAGTCGCGCAGCAGCTGTGCCACCGTGCCGGCCGCCTCCGTGACCTGCTCGAAGTTGTCCAGCACGAGGAGCATCCGCTGATCCCGCAGACGATCGGTGAGCTCCTCCGCCAGCGGGCGGTCGAAGACCTCGCCGAGGCCCACGGCGCGCGCAATCGAGACGAGCATGGCGTTCGTATCCCGGCAGTGGGAGAGGTCCACGAAGAACACGCAATCCGAGAACCCGGGCGCGACCTCGCCGGCCACGCGGATCGCCAGCGTCGTCTTGCCGGTTCCGCCGGGGCCAACAAGGGTGAGCAGCCGGACGGAGGTGTCTTCGAGGCGCCGGCGGATCTCCTGGATCTCGGTTGTTCGACCCACCAGCTCGGCGGCCCGGGCCGGCAGGTTCGCCACCGCCTGGCGCGCGCCCGCGAGCGGCGGGAAGCCCGAAGGCAAGTTCGGGTGGGCCAGCTGGAACAGGTGCTCCGGGCGGCCCAGGTCCTTCAGGCGGTGCTCGCCCAGGTCCACCAGGCCTGCGTCCTCCGGCAGCCGCTCACTGGCAAGTGCCGCCGCCGACGCCGAGAGAAGGACCTGTCCCCCGTGCCCGGCGGCCATGATCCGGGCGGTCCGGTTGACCGTTGGGCCGAAGAAGTCGCCGGCTCGCTCCTCGGCCTGGCCGGTGTGCAGGCCCATCCGCACGCGCAGCGGGCCCGTCTCGGCCCAGGGCTCGTTTGCCAGGCCACGACCAGCCGCCAGGCCGGCCGCCACGGCGTCGGCTGCGTTGCCGAACACCGCCATCATGCCGTCCCCCGTGGTCTTGACCACGTGTCCGCCGGCCGCCTCGATGGCCGTCCGAAGAATGGCGTCGTGGCGCTTCAGCGCGCCCTTCATCGCATCCGGGAATTGCTCCCAGAGGCGCGTGCTGCCTTCGAGATCCGTGAACAGGAAGGTGAGTGTTCCGGACGAAGAGAGATCCACGCGGCCATCATCCCACCGTTCTGCGGGATCAGGCGGGGCGCGACACCGGGTCACGCGATGCCAGCGTTGACGACGGTCGCACAGTGCCCATATCGTGTGCCGCCTCACCAGTCACATACGGTATCGGAGGAGTAATGGAGATTGTGCGTTCCCGTTTGATCAGGGCGACGCCCCAGCAGATCTGGCCGTACGTCGAGGACGTCACCCGGTGGCCGCAGTGGTTCACGGAAGCGGAACGCGGAGAAGTCGTGTCAGGCCAGGGCCTCGGGCGCAGGCAGAGGATGTTCGGCCACGCCCGTGGCAAAGCCACTCAGATCGATTCGACGGTAACGGCCTACGAGCCGGACCACCTCCTCGGCTGGCACCACGACGCGGAGTTCATGGACGGGAAACGAGCGCCCGTGGTCTATGCCTCAGACGCCGTGGCCGAAGTGACCATCGAGCCCCGTGATGGCGCATCGCTGGTCACGTATCGGCTGACGATGAAGGCCGGCAACCCGGTCTTCTGGCTGATCGAGAACCTGCTCGCCCGGCGCCCGATCACCGTCTCGTTCGACACGAGCCTCGAGCGACTCGAGGCGGTCGCCGCCGCTCCTGCGAGCGCAACTACCTCGTAGGCTGGCAGCGCGCCGCTCTGGAGGGTTATCCGACGACCAGCCGGTTGCGTCCGGCGTCCTTCGCCTCGTACAGGGCAGCGTCAGCCGCGGCGATCAGCGCTTCGGGAGACGCGACGGCATTCCCGTGCGTGGCTCCGCCGAGGCTTACCGTGACGGCGATCCGCTGGTCGCCCTCCGCGACAGTCGTCTCGGCGACGACGCGGCGGACACGCTCGCCCACTTCGAGAACGTCCTCTGCACCTGCACCCGGCAGGAGGACGAGGAACTCTTCACCGCCATAGCGGACGAGGACGTCCCCCTCGCGGATCACCCGCCGGCATGCTCGGGCGACGGTGCGGAGGACGCGGTCCCCGACGAGATGTCCATACGTGTCGTTGACCGCCTTGAAGTGGTCCAGATCGACCATCAGGACCCCCAGCGGGCTCTCGGCCCGCACGGCGCGCGAGAATTCCTCGCCCAGCCGCGCGAGACCAAAACGCCGGTTGTAGGCGTCGGTCAGGGGATCGATGGCGGCGAGGCGCTGGAGCCGCTCGTGTGCGAGTGCGTTGTTGATCGCGAGTCCAAGCTCGGTTCGAGCGGATTCGAGGAGCTTATCGGCGTCGGGGGCGAAGTCACCCGCCGTCGCAAGGACGATGACACCCAGCGGCACGCTCTTGAACGTCACGGGGGCAATGAGGATGTCACGGGCGACCTGGCCGACGAGGAGCGAATCCACGACGAACTCCGAACGCGGGACGTGCAGGCGCTCCATCCGACCCAGCCGTACAACCCGCCGGACGTGGTCGTTGGTCGCGAGTGTCTCGATGCCTCGAAGCCCATGACCGGCAAGTGGCTCCAGGCCGTCGTCGCGCGCGATCAGGATCGCGCCGGCCTCCGCGCCGAGATTCTGCAGCAGGGCCTCGAGGGCAGAGCTGCCGAGGGCATCAAGTTCGAACCGGCTGGCGAGCACATCACTGAATGCGCGAGTGGCCGTCTCGACATCATGGCTTCGGGCGAGCGTCGAGATCAACGCATTGAAGGCCGACGCGCTCGCACCGACTTCGTCATCCGAGTCAACCACCAGAGCGCAGGAGGCCGGATCACAGCCCGACCAGTCGTGGGTGAACACGGCTTCATCGAGGCGTTCCTTGACCGTCGTCATCCGGTCTGCCAGGAGGCGCAGGCGCCGGCCGACGACCAGGCGCGCCAACCCGAAGTTCACCGCGCCCACGGCCAGTCCGGCGGCGACCGTCGATCCGAAGAAGACCGGCGTCATGACGCGCTCCGCCGGCAGACCCAGCAGGAGACAGAATGGCGGGAAGGCCACACCGATGAGAAGTCCGAACCCCGCCATCCAGATGGCGAGGTCTGTGAATAGCCGGTGCGTGAGGCGCGGCATGCGGGGGATCCCCCAGAGGGCGCATCGGTTGGACGATGCGCGCAGCGGATCGTGCTACCTCCGCCGCTCGCTACCTACCCTGCATCGGTCCGGTGGGATGCGGTACGTTCGGCTGGGCGTGGGGTGCCGGCAGATCCCCGCACCTGTCGGACTCAGCCGGGCGGCAGGAACCCGTGCCGCGCGAGGATCGCCTGCGCGTCGGCGCCCGTGAGCCAGGTCAGGAACGCCTGCGCGCCCGCGAGGTTCTTCGAGGCCTTCACGGCAACTGCGGCATACGTGGCGGGGACGTTCGCGGCGGCGGGAACATCGATCGTCCGGACCTTCGCCGATGCCCGGGCATCCGTCGCATACACAATGCCGGCGTCGCCTTCGCCGAGTTCGATCTTGGATACCACCGCCTGGACGTTCTCCTCCTTCGAGACGATGTTGGCAGTGACGGCGGCAGCGAAGTCCGCGGGATAGCCCGGCTGCTTCGCGAGATTGGCGATCAGCTGCGTGGCGTACCTCGTAATCGGAACGAAGTCGCCGGCGGCGATGATCTTCACCCCGGCCAGTGCGAGATCCGCGGGCTCGGCCACGGCCGTGGAGCCCGAGGCTGGCACGATGATCGCGAGGACATTGCCGGCGAAGTCCCGGGGACTGCCGGACGCGAGACCGGCGGCCACGAGCTTGGCGGGGCTGGCGGTGTCGGCGGACGCCAGGATATCGGCGGGCGCACCCTGCTCGATCTGCGCCTCCAGCATGGCAGAAGAGTCGAACGAGAGCGTGATCGCGAGCCCGGTCGCGCGGGTGTATGCCGCCGCCAGGTCCTTGAACGAGGCCATCAGCGAGGCGGCCGCGTAGATCGTGAGTTCGCTGGTGGCGGTTGATGAAGTGGCACTCGCGGCCGGGGATCGCACCACCACCGAAGACGGCGTCGCCGCGGCGCCCGAACACGCCGACAGGACGAGTGCGGCGACCGCGACAAGGCGGGCCTTCCGCGAGAACACGCGCAAGACTCTCCTCCGGTGCTGCCAATCGCTAGTGATCGCGCGCCGATACCGTACCATTGTCTAGGTTCGCGGCCACCCAGCGCACGTTCGCGCGGGACGCTGCATGCTGTGTTCGTCAATGACAGTTGCCGATCGCCCTCCGCTCCTCTTCCAGCCGGTATCGATCCGCTCAACGCTGGACCGGCGATTCTGGTTCGCCGCAGCCCTGGGAAGCGTCGCGTCCCTGGCGGCCTTTGGCCTCGTCGCGGCGATCATCCCGAACCCGGTGTTCGGGCGGATCATCCCGCCGGATGGCGCTGCCATCGCCGTGTGGATCGCGTCCGCGCCGCTGATGGGTGCGTTGTTCGCGACATTCGTCGCTCCGGCCCGCGGCAGCCAACCGGTGGCCGGACGCGACGTGCGCAGCGACGGCCTCACGGTGGGAGGCATCGCTGCCTTCTTCGCAATCGGGTGCCCCGTCTGCAACAAGATCGTCCTGCTGGCCCTCGGCACCACGGGTGCGCTGAACGTGTTCGCGCCGATCCAGCCGCTGATCGGGCTGGCGTCGCTCGTGATCCTTGCGGCGACCGTGCGCTGGAGTCTCCGACGCCGGACCGAGGGCTGCGCGGTCAGACCCGCGCGAGCTGACGCATGAACTCGTCCCCAGGGCCGATGATCCGGCTGCTCGATGGCGCCGGAGCCCGTCCCGCCACCTCGATCGTGTTCGTGGGCGGACCGCTCGACAGCCAGCAGCGGGACGGGTCCGACTTCCCCGATCAGATCGCGGCGCGCGGAGGGACCTACCGGAGTTCGGTCCGGTGCGCGGACGATGGCGCGCTTCGCTACGTCTTCGAACCGTCCGACACCACGGAGAGCGCGGAGAGCTGACAGCCGCGGCACGAGGGCGAAGCGGTACGGATGCGGACACCGTCTGGGGCGCGACGCTGCACGGGCGCGGACACCGTCTGGGGCGGAAATGAAGCGCAAGTTCACGAGGCGGACGTCGGAGGCTCGGTGCGACCTTCCACCTGGCCGATTTCGTAACTCCAGGTTGCTTTCCGGAGCCCTGGAAGTGCCGAGAGGGGATCGGCGCGAGTTGGTCGTGAACTTGCAGTTCAGATCCGCCGGGCCAGGGACGGCGATGGCCACGTCGGGCGCCGAGTGATCGGCGTGCCGAGGTTGCGCCGCCCGCAGGTGCGCCGCCCGCAGGCGTGCCGTGGTTGCGCCGCCCACAGGCCTCCGCCGTCAGGGCGCGAGCACGTCCACCACGATTCGGGCGGGCTTGGCGAGCGTTGAGACCCGGTAACAGGCCGGCCCCGTCATCCCGGCCACCCACGAGAGCACGCCCTCGAAGTCACCGGTGTTGACGAGGGAGGTCAGGCGCTGGCCGCCGGGGCCGAAGGAGACCGGACCCGCATAGGTGCCCGCTCCACTTGCGCCGCGCAGAACGAGGCGCAGGAAGGCGTTCCCGCGGACGAGGACGGGCATGCCGCTGGCGTCCTGGACGAAGGGCGGCGTCGCCCGCGCGAGATCGAGAACCGGCGTTCCGGATCCGGCGAACTCGAACACGACCCGGTCATACCCCGGGTGCGCGCCGACCCGCACGCCGGTGAGGGCAGCGAGTGGCTCAGGCGCGGCCGTCCCGGCCAGGTGGAAGGTTGGGCTGCACACGAACCCGCCGGGCCGCATCGCATTGATCGCGAGCGAGAACCGCCATGCGGCCTTCTGGCCGCCCGCCCACGGCTGGCTGTAGGAGAGCGACACCGCACTGGCACCCAGGTGCAGGATCCGGAACGTGAACGTCTCGGTGCCGGCGGCGCCCGGCAACGGGTTCGCCGGTGCGCGGGTCGCGTGGCCGACCAGCTTCAGGTTCGCGGAGGCGAACGTCGGAGGCTGCCAGCTGAACCCCGTCGAGGCGTTGGAGCACAGCGTCACCGCCACGAGTTCGCCCGTTCGGACGACGACATGCCGACCGATTGCCCCGCCGCTGGCAGCCGCGAACTCGTCGCAAATGACACCAATGGCCGTCAGTCCGGTCGCCGAGGCCACGGCGATCCGGCCGTGACTCGAAGCCGCCACGGTGCCCGCGTCACCCGGGAAGCGGGCCAAGAAGGCGGTCCAGCCCGTCACGGTCGCGAAGTAGTGGATGCTGCCATCGGCCGCCGAAATCCGGGCCGTTGTCAGGCGCCAATCAGTCGTGGATGACTTCGTCCAGATCTCGATCCGCCGGCCGGGCAACGGGGGAGTCGTCGTCGCGAGAAAGGTGATCTTCTCGCCGGCCGGCACGACGACGGTGGAGGAGCCGAAACCGTCGGGGCCGATGACCACCCCCGGGGCAATGGAACTCGTGATCGTGAGTGGCGCAGGACTGGCCGCCAGGGCCGGAGCGACCGACAGGGCGACCAGAACCAGCCCCATTACCCACGGAAGGATTCGCATCTTCATCGAGCCGCCCCTTTCATCGCGAAGTGGCAGCCGGAGTCACTCGGACCCCGCCGGCGCACCCCCGCCGTGAGCGACCGTTCCCCAGCCGGTCCTCGCGGGCCGGGGAAGCCGCGCATTCACCTGGGCAATGGTGGACCTGCGACCCAGGATTGACCAGAGCCATCGGTCATCCGGGCGTTCGGTGCGGTGCTCGACGTGACCGTCGGGTCGGGCTCAGGTCCGCCCGACGAGTAACCGCGCAAGATCCACTGCATGCGCGAACGGCCGGGCGGCAGAATCCGGATCGACCCCCGGCTCACGAAGGATCTCGGCGATGGCGCGGAACAACAGGGCACGGACAAGGAACTGGCCGGCGTCCGGCCCGCCGTCGAGGCCTTCCAGCACGTCGTCCGCCGCGCCCTCCCAGGTCAATGCATCGGCGACAACGATCGCACTCGCGTAGGCCGCCGGCCGCCAGTAGGCCGAGAAATCGATTACCGCGGGCGCGAGGCCCTCCGCGAACAGGACGTTCCCGGTGAGGTCGCCGTGGATCACCTGCGCTGGGGCAGCGAGCGGTCGCCGCAATCGGGCAAGGGCGTCGAGATGCGGGTATCGCGCGCGCCCCTCGATCGGCTCCTCATCCCAGGCCTGTCGATCCGCGAGATCCCACGGTGACTGGCGCGTGTCGAGAAACGCGGGGCGGGGAAGGTCCACGAGTGCGGTGGAGAGCCGCCGTCCGATCGCGATGATGTCCAGCCACCGACCCGGCTCGTGGGCCGCTTCCACGTAGGGCGTGGCAATCCAGCCTTCGACGACGAACTCGCCCTCCGTGGACCGCAGTGGCAGGACGAGGCGCACACGCCCTGGTCGGATGGTGGCCAGCATCTGTGCCTGCCACTGCAACTCGCCAACCGAGACGTCCGCCGGCTTGAGCACGAGGTTCCCGATGCGCCACGCGGTCTTGCGACCTCCCGCAATCGGCTTGGGCGTGCCCGACCTCCCGAACGCTCGAAGGACTCGATCCGTGGGCATGCTCATTGCGCAAGGCTACGCCACCCGCCGGTTCTGCAAAGGGAATCCCGCGGGACGGCTCACTCGGCAAACCGCGGCCCAGGGCGACCGCGTGACGTTCCGACCGCCGGGACGCGTCGTTCGGCACGTTCGGCGGGTGCATCCGGCGACCACCATCGCAGTGAAGGTCGTCACGCAGAACGGCGGAAGGTCCGGATGCGATGTGTTCCCATGTCCCCGGCCCCTGATCCCGCGGTAGAGGCGGTGGCGGCGCCGTGCACATTGCCCGCGTACCGTTCGTTTCGCGCCTTCCGTGTCGTGGGCGTTGTGCAGGGCGTCGGTTTCCGGCCCTTCGCCTGGCGTCTCGCCGCCGAGCTGCGTCTCGACGGTGTCATGCGAAACGCGGGAGGCCGCGTCGAGGCGGAACTCGCCGGCCGCGCAGAGGACCTCGACGCGTTCGCGATCCGGCTGCGGAGTAATGCGCCCCCGCTGGCTCGCGTCGAGGCCGTCCACGTCCGGGACATTCCCGGCGGTTGCCCCGCGGCCGGATCAGGGGTAACGATCGAGGAAAGCATCGTCGGGGCGTCGGCGGCAACCGCGGCGTCCGTGGCAGCCGGGGCGTCCGTGGATCGCCTCTTCCCGCCCGACATCGCAACCTGCGACGACTGCCTTCGCGAACTGTTCGACCCCGCGGACCGGAGGTACCGGTACCCGTTCACCAACTGCACCAACTGCGGGCCACGGGCCACAATCGTGGACGACCTGCCCTACGACCGGGCACGGACGTCGATGAGCCCCTTCCCCCTCTGCCCCGACTGCGAGCGCGAATACCGCGATCCGGCGGACCGGCGGTTCCACGCGGAGCCCGTCGCCTGCCCGGCCTGCGGCCCGCGTCTCGCCTACCGGTGTCCGGGCGAACCGGCCCCGACCAGACACGAAGAAGCGGCGCTCTCCGCGGCCGCGGCAGACCTGCGGGCGGGGCGCATCGTCGCGATCAAGGGCCTGGGCGGCTACCACTTGGCCTGCGACGCGACGAATGCCGTGGCGGTGGACCGGCTGCGCGACCGGAAGCGGCGTTGGGCGAAGCCCTTCGCGGTCATGGTGCGCGATTTGGCGGCGGCTGGACGCCTGGCGCGCGTGACCTCTGCCGAGGCAACCCTGCTGCTGTCCCCCGCGCGCCCCATCGTCCTCGTGCGGCCCACGCCAGAGCAGGTTCGGCCAGAGCCTGGCGAGCTGGCGCGACTCGTACACAACGTGACGAACGGGAACGGCCGGGTCGGCCTGTTCCTGCCGTACACGCCGCTCCATCATCTGCTGCTCGAGGCCGTGGGTGGACCCATCGTCCTGACGAGTGCGAATCTCGCCGACGAACCCCTGGTGACCGACGACGCGGAGGCGCTCGTCCGACTGGCAGGCCTGGCCGATGCCTTCCTCGGGCATGACCGCGTCATCCGCGCCCGCTACGACGACTCCGTGACCCGCGTGGTGGGAACGGGCCGGGGCGCACGCGAATCCATCATCCGGCGCGCGCGCGGCTACGCCCCCGCACCGGTTGATCTGCCCATTCCCCTGCCGCCGGGCGAGGAGATCCTGGCGGTGGGCGCAGAACTCAAGCACACCTTCGCGCTGGCACGCGGATCTCGCGCCCATGTCTCCACCCACATCGGGGACCTCGAGGACCTGCTGACGCACCGCGCGTTCGAGGAGAACCTGGCCCACCTCTCGCACCTCCTGGCCCTCGAACCTGGCCGCGCGGTCCACGACCTGCACCCTGCCTACCTCTCCACGCAGTTCGCCGTGGATCGCTTCCCGTCGGGCCGCAGGATGGCGGTCCAGCACCACCACGCCCACGTCGCGTCCTGCGCGGCAGAGCACGGCGTCACGAATCCCTTCATTGGCATCGCGTACGACGGCCTGGGGATGGGCGACGACGGCACGTTCTGGGGCGGCGAGATCCTCATCGCGAACCTGGCGGGCTATCGCCGGTTCGCCCGGTTCGGCCGCGCACCCATGCCCGGCGGAGCGATCGCCGTCAGGAAGCCGTATCGCATGGCACTCGGCTACCTCTTCGGGGCGGAACGCCTGGCCCCCGATGCAGCGTGGGATTCAGACGTCGCCGGCGGCCTCGGCCGCCCGCTGATCGATCGGCTCGATCCGCGCGAGGTGGACGTCGTCCGGATCCAGATCGCGCGAAACCTCAACTCCCCGCAGGCGTCATCGGCCGGGCGCTTGTTCGACGCCGCCAGCAGCCTGATCGGCCTTCGCGACGTGGCCGAGTTCGAGGCGCAGGCGGCGATGGACCTCGAAACCGCCGCGGAATCCGACGCCACCGCCGCGGGTCGCCAGCCCCTGCCCTACCGGATCGTCCGCCACGATGGGATGCTCGTCTACGACCCGAGAGCGACGCTCGCGGCGCTTCTCCATGGCGTCTCAGCCGGCGATCGGGCGTCGCGATTAGCGTCGCGGTTCCAGGAGACCGTCGCAACCGTGACGCGCGAGCTGTGCGCCGAGGCACGGCGGGAAACAGGGATCTCCACCGTCTGCCTGTCGGGGGGCGTCCTCCAGAACGCGTGGCTTTCGGCCACCCTCGTCCGCCGCCTCGGGCGCGACGGGTTCACGGTCCACATCAATGAACAGGTGCCAGCAAACGACGGCGGGATCGCCTACGGGCAGTCGGCCATCGCGGCCGCCAGGCTGGCGGGCATGGCAGGGATGGCGTCGGCGCGAGGGGGTGCGTGATGTGCCTCGGCATTCCGGGCAAGGTCATCGACGTCCGCGAAGAGGCCGGTCTCGTGATGGGGCGCGTGGATTTCGGGGGCGTCCGCAAGGAGGCGTGCCTGGCCTACGTGCCGGACGTGAAGGTGGGTGACTACGTCGTGATCCACGTGGGCTTTGCGATCAGCCGGGTGGACGAGGAGGAGGCCATCCGCACGCTGGAGCTGCTGAGCCAGATGGGCGACGCCGTGCAGCAGGAACTGGCGACGATGGGACCCGGGATGGCAGCGCCGGCCATCGTGGACGAGGCGATCGTGACCGGGAGGCCCGCGTCATGAAGTACCTCGACGAGTACCGGGACCCCGTGCTCGCCCGAAAGCTGATGGCAGAGATCCACCGCGTGACCACGGGCGATTGGACCCTGATGGAGGTCTGCGGCGGCCAGACGCACACGATCGTGAAGCAGGGCATTGACGAAATGCTCCCGGCCGGCGTGCGGATGATCCACGGGCCCGGCTGCCCGGTCTGCGTGACGCCACTCGAGCAGATCGACAAGGCGCTCGCGATCGCGGCCCAGCCAAACGTCATCTTCACGAGTTACGGCGACATGCTCCGGGTCCCCGGCTCCACGACGGATCTCCTCGCGCTCAAGGCGCGCGGCGCGGACGTGCGGATCGTCTACTCCCCCCTCGACGCGCTCAAGATCGCCCTCGCGAACCCCGACCGGCAGGTGGTTTTCTTTGCCGTGGGGTTCGAGACCACGGCGCCGGCGAACGCGATGGCCGTCTGGCAGGCCGCCCAGCTGGGGATCGACAACTACTCCATCCTCGTCAGCCACGTCCTGGTCCCTCCGGCGATGACAGCGATCCTCGACTCGCCCACGAACAGGGTCCAGGCGTTCCTTGCGGCCGGCCATGTCTGCGCGGTCATGGGCTGGACGGAGTACGAGCCCATCGCGGCGGCGTACCACGTCCCCATCGTGGTCACGGGCTTCGAACCGCTGGATCTCCTGGAAGGAATCCTCATGGCGGTCCAGCAGCTGGAGGACGGCCGCGCGGAAGTGGAGAACCAGTACGTCCGCGCCGTGAAGCGCGACGGCAATGCGCTCGCTCGGCAGACGATCTTCCGGGTGTTCACCGTGGGCGAGCGGACCTGGCGCGGCATCGGCGCGATCCCCGAATCCGGCTACCACCTGCGCCCTGAGTTCGCCCGCTACGACGCGGAAGCCAGGTTCGACGTGGGGGCGATCCAGACCCGCGAACATTCCGCGTGCATCGCCGGCGCGATCCTCACCGGCGACAAGAGCCCCACGGACTGCCTGGCATACGGCGTCCTCTGCACGCCGCAGAAGCCGCTCGGCGCACCCATGGTCTCGTCCGAGGGCACGTGCGCCGCCTTCTACTCCGCGGGACGGGGCATCGGCGCCCCGGTGCGACCGCTCAGCGTGCCGTCGCCGCTGGTCGATCTGGCCAGCCTGCGCGCGGGGACGGGGACCTCCCGATGACCGATTCACGCGAACTCGCGGGGCGGCCCGGCGCCGCCAACGATCCGCTCGCGCTGGACTGTCCGGCACCCATTCCCGAGGTGGAACGCGTGATCCTGGGACATGGATCGGGAGGCCGGCTGTCACAGGCGCTCCTGCGTGACCTCATCGGTCCGGCGCTGGCCGCGGCGAGCCCGGGCGGCCCCTTGAACGACGCGGCAGTGGTGGACATCGCCGGCACGCGCCTCGCCTTCACCACGGATTCGTTCGTCGTCAGCCCCATTTCGTTCCCCGGCGGGAACATCGGCGAGCTGGCCGTGAACGGCACCATCAACGACCTTGCGATGATGGGCGCGACGCCGATTGCGCTCTCGCTCGCCTACGTGATCGAAGAGGGGCTCTCGTTCGAGGAGCTTCGCATGGTCACCGAGTCGGCCGCGCGGGCAGCCCTGGCGGCCGGCGTCCAGATCGTCACCGGCGACACGAAAGTGGTGGGGCGCGGGGCTGCGGACGGCATCTTCGTGAACACCGCGGGGATCGGAATCGTGCCGAATGGTACGGCGCCATCTGCGGACCGAGCGGAGCCAGGTGACGTCGTGATCCTCTCGGGTCCCATCGGCCTGCATGGGGTCGCGATCATGAGCGTCCGCGAGGGCCTGGGGTTCGAAGTGGAGATCGCCTCCGACACGCAGGCGCTCCACCGCCTGGTGGCAGACGTGATCGCCGTAGCCCCGGACGTCCATGTCCTCCGGGACCCCACGCGCGGCGGGCTGGCGTCCACGCTGAACGAGATCGCCGACAGCTCGGGCGTGGGCATCACGATCGACGAATCCGCCGTGCCCATCCCCGGGCCTGTCCGCGCGGCATGCGAGATGCTGGGGCTGGACCCGCTGCACGTCGCGAACGAGGGCAAGTGCGTGGCGATC
>JANPDJ010000273.1:0-5220 GCA_031431395.1 Chloroflexota bacterium
GTAGTCGGGCCGTTCGAGGTGCTCGATCCCATCGATGTCTCCGACAAGTCGCTGGAGGTGCCGGTCCAGCAGATGGGTCGTCTTCTCGTGGAGCGTGATGCCGATGGCGTTCGCGAGGCTGAAGAGGTAGTTGTTCGCCCCGAACGCCAGCGCGTTTGCGCCGACGGCGATCCAGGCGAGGGTCCCATCGTGGGTCACGAACGCCTGGACAAAGAGCGCGACCGTAAGGGCTTGCGCGGCATTGCCGACCCACGCGACGACGCCGATCAGGAAGACACTCACGGTCGCCCGTCGATCCACCTCGAGCGCCGCCCGCAGGATCGTGCGGATGGTGCGCAGACTCTCAGCCATGGGCGTCGTCGAAATGCTGCGCCTGCTGGCGGAACATCGAGGCGTACAGGCCACCCGCCGCGAGCAGGTCCGCGTGGGTGCCATCCTCGACGATCCGTCCCGCGTCGAGCACAACGATCCGCTGGGCGTGCCGGACGCTCGAGAATCGATGCGAGATGAGGATCGTGGTCAGGCCGCTGGTCAATTCGAGGAAGCGGTCGAACAGCTCGGCTTCCGCCCGGATGTCGAGGTGCGCGGTGGGCTCGTCGAGGATGAGCACCGAGGCACCGCGCTCGACCGAATACAGCGCCCGGGCGAGGGCGATCCGCTGCCACTGGCCGCCGGACAGATCGACACCCCCGAAGTCGCGCGCCAGGGTTGTGTCAATGCCTTCGGGCAACAGGTCGATCGCATCACCGGCCATCGCGTTGGCGACGGCCTGGTCCAGGGCATGGGCTGAAGGTGCCACCCGCCCAAGCGTGATGTTGTCGCGTGCGCTGAACGGGTAGCGCACGAAGTCCTGGAAGATGGCCGCCACTCGGCCCTGCCAGGCTGTCCGGTCGAGCTCGCCGAGCAGCACTCCGTCGACCGCAATCGTGCCCGAATCGACCTCGAGCAGGCCGCATAGAAGCTTCACGAGGGTCGTCTTGCCCGCCCCGTTGGCGCCCACGATCGCCGTCGACTGGCCAGCACGGAGGGCGAGATCAAGGTGTTCGTAGACGGGCTTGGGCTGACCCGGGTAGGTGAAGGACACGTTGCGCAGGACGATCGCCTCGCGCGGCATCCCGGCCGGGTCGCGGCCGGCTCGGCTGGCCACCGGCCGCCCGACGGCCGCGACGACCTGCGGGATCGGCGCGGTGGCCTCCTTGAGCGCGAGGACTGCCCAGGGCATCCACAGGAAGGCGAGACCGCCGCACGACTGGACGTAGAGCGTCGCGCGGGCAAGATCAATCGTGCCCGCAAGCGCCGCCGACATGATCAGCCCGAAAAGGACGAAGTAGCCGATCACGAGGACGCCGACGCCGGTGAGGCCCAGCGACCGCGTCGCGGCGCGTGCCGTCCAGATCCGGGCCATGCCGGTCCGCCACTGCTCCTCCGAGCGGTCCCGGAGCCAGGCGCCGAGGCCGAAGATGCGCGCCTCGCGGGCGCTCGACCCCTCGAAGGCAAGATCACGGTAGTAGGTCGACCGGCGCAGCGGGGTGGCGCTGCGATTGCGTGCCAGCGCCGGCCCCTCGCGGAACCGGGTTCCCCAGAACGTCATCGTCAACCAGCCACCCATCACGATGAGCGGTGCCCACCAGACGAACTGGACGAGGAAGAACCCCGACACCAGTGCCCAGACGGTAGCCGTGATCATGTAGCTGAGGCCGTTGACCGCGGACGATGGCGGATGGGCCGTGTTCTCCCAGTCTCGGGCCGTCGTCATCGCCTGCCGGAACTCGGCCGTCTCAAGATGACCGATCGTCGGCGGCGCCAGCGACGCGACGATCACGGATCGCTGGAGATCGGCGTTGACGCGGCGACCCAGGGCAGCGCCGAGGGGTTCGGCAATCGGCTCGCCGATCTGGATCAGGAAGAACGCCGCCGTCACGCCGCCGATCACGGTTGCGATCGTCGCATCGTCCCGGCTCGTGGCCAGCGCGGCGGCAAGCGCTGACGTCCCCAGGTAAAGCAGGTTAGGCACGACGCCGCGCGCGACCGCGATCAGGACGAGGGCAACGGTCAATCCCCGGGCGGCCTGCCAGCACGACCGCAGCGCAACCGGCACGGGATGCCGGGCAAGTCGGTCGCGCCACGCGGGGATCGCTGGCCGATCGGCAACGGCAGGCACCCTCGTGCTCCCCCCTTCAGGACGAGCGCCGATCGTAGCGCAGGGCAGGCGCGGTCGACAGCACGATCAGGTCATGGTGGCCATCTGGACCAGTAGCTTCTCGTACAGGCTGACGGCTCGGGTTGCCAACCCCTTGGAGATGGTCGGCGTCCGGCTGACGGCGGCGGTCTACGCGCACGGATTGGCGCTCGCGTTGCCGGAAAAGGTTGAAATGGCGCGCCCGACAGGAGTCAGACGAGGGATTACAACCTACCGGCGGATCCCGATCGAAGGCCGCGAAGAATGGCTCGCCGCGGCATACGTGCGATCGGCATGAAGGACCCACGACTGCACGGTTCCCTGCGTCCGGAGGCAATCCAGCAGCAGCTCGACGTCTTGGCCGCGTTCGTCGAGTCTGGCGGATCGATTTCATACGCAGCAGCCAGACTTGGCATCCGACCCAGCACCGTGAAGCGCAGCTCACGTTGGGGCTGCGTCCGCGCATAAGCCGCAACCGCTACGGGCACACCGTGTTCGTGCCCAGCGTCATGTCATAGCTGTTGTCCGGCGAATTATCGGGACCGTAGCTGACCAGGGACGGCGAACCACAGACGACGGTCCCTGGGATGGGGATGCTCGACGAATCGGGGCGCGTGTAGATGCCGCCGCCGAGCACTGCTGCGTGGTTGTAGGCGATCTCCGTTGGGTTGTTGGCGAAGATGACGACGCCGCCGTAGTTGAAGATCCCACCGCCCAGCGATCCGCTGGAATTGGGCGCACCCCGAGCACCAATGGCGGAGCCATCGAGGGTCAGGGAGCCACCGTACCCACCGATGTTCAGGATGCCCCCGCCCCAATTCGTCGCGCTGTTGCCACTGACGGTCGATCTGGTGAGCGTGAGCGTACCGATATTCTCGATGCCGCCGCCATTGATGACGCCGCCGCCGCCGAGTCCGGACGAGTTACCACGGATCGTCGAGCGGGTCACCGTCATGGTGGCAAACGCGGTGTTCGTGACGCCGCCCCCGCCGTATGCGGCCGCAGTCCCACTCACCGATGACTTGGCGATGGTCGCCGTCCCCCAGTTGTAGATGCCCCCGCCGTAGCCCAAGGACGTATTCCCGTCCACCGACGAGTTCGTGATCGTCATCGTCCCGCCATTGGCGATGCCACCGCCACCGCCGCCCGTGTTTCCGCTAACGGTCGAATCGATCAGGGCCAAGGTGCCAGTGTTGAAGATGCCCCCGCCGCCACAGTTGAACGGGCTGCTGTTCCCAGAGATCGTCGAGTGCTCGATCGTGAGGTTGCCCGAGTTGGAAATGCCCCCGTTGCAGCCGGAATTTCCCGTGACCGAGGAATCCTTGAGGTGCATGTCGCCAGAGTTGACCAGGCCCGCGATCCCAAAGCTGACACCATTCCTGATCCTGAGATTGGTGACGTTGACGGTTGTTCCTGGAAAGGTGCTCAGCATGGCCTGGGGACCACCGCCATCGAGGGTCGCGTGCCCCTTCCCAACGAGATTCATGGAGACAATGACCGCGACCGGTCCGCTGCAGATTCCGGTGATCAGCAACGTGCTGCCGGTGTCCGAGACGTCGCCCCCGCCGATCGCGTCCTGAGGGCTCCCGAAGGTGCCGACGACCTTGCCGGCCGCGCTGACCTTCACGACGTGGCACGAGGGGGTGCCGGCGGCGACGTTGAATGGGACCAGGCCGGCGACGAGCAGAGCGACCAGTATCGAGACGACCGTGACGCGGCGCACGACAGCTCCTTCGCGGCATCGAAGGGTCGGTCTCGCGAGTGACCGAGCATCTCCGGGCCGACTACTGACCTACGTGGCTCGGATGGCGGGGCGGTCCGGCCCTCAGCCGCCTGCAGTCGGTGGAGTATGCGCGCGTTGGTGGCGAATAGACACCACGAACATCCGCGGTGGCGGTGTGCGAGACACCACCTGAGCTGCCCCCTCGCCGGCCGCTGGTACTGGCGGGCCTGGGCCGGGGCCGACCGCAACGGCCCGCAGGCTTCGAGCGCTGGCCCTGTCCTGAGGCGGCATGGTTCTTGCACTGCCGTGTCAAGTCCCGTTCACCATGAACGGATGGCCCGGCCGGTCAGGACCCGAGGACCTCGATCATTCGCTCGGCCGTCGCATCGAGATCGACCCAGAGGCCCTTCCAGGCCTGGTAGGTCATCCCATCGAGGCCGATGTAGATCGCGCATGCGCGAAGACGATCCTCGAAACGCTCGGGCAGGCGACCGCTCGTCTCGAAATGCCGTGCCGCTTCCTGCCGGAGATCCACGCCTGACCAGCCAGGCGACCAGGGTGCCCAGAACCAGAGCCAGGCGACGTCGAACAGGAAGTCGCCGTAGAGGGCCGAGCCCCAGTCCAGCACGGCCGTGATCTCGTCTCCGGCCACGAGGACGTTGCGGTTGAGCAGGTCGCTGTGAATGAGATGCCGGGCATCCGGGAGACTCGGGGCGACGTCGGCGAGGGCGGCGTGACCCTCGCGGAAAGCGCGCATGGCGGGTACGGAGTGGTTGAGCTGGTGGCTCCAGCCGTGGATGCGCAGATTCGGGTGATCGTCGGCGACCGACAGGAGGGCATCCGCCCACCGCTGCTGCGAGCCTATGCCGGATGCACCCCACGAGCCATAGCCCGATGTCCCGGAAATGTCGGCGTCGCGAAGGGCATCGATCAGCGCGAACAGGGCCGGCAGAAGGAGGCGCAGCGCGGGTGCGTCCGTGCGTTCCAGGTAGTCGCCGAACGCGCGCTCGCTGACCGCGAAGAACCCGCCCAGGGCCTGCCCTACCTCGAGGAGAGCCGGGATCGGGAGGGCAGACGTGCGGTACGCCGCCGCTCGCTGGTCCTTGCGGAAATCCTCGTCAAGTGTGCTGAACCGGATCACCCGGGCGCGGGCATCGTGGCGGAAGGCGAACGGGGTGGACCAGCCGCCCACGTCGAGCGCGACCACGTCCGAAACGCCGCCAACGTAGTGCTGGCGCAGGAACTCCTCCACCCGCACGACGTCGACCGGGCGAATTGGGGTGGCGTCGAGGTCATTCACAGAACGGAGGCTCGCTCG
>JANPDJ010000274.1:0-3546 GCA_031431395.1 Chloroflexota bacterium
CCATGACGTACAGGGTCTCGGGCGTGTCCGTGCCCGTCCGGACGGCCGTCAGCTGGGTGTCGATCGCGACAAGCGCGCTGGGACCATAGCCGCCGGGATCCGGGAAGCCGTACTAGCGCTCCGCCCTGAGGAGCGGTGACTCGCGCGACCCCGGCCCCACGAACGAGAGCGCCCCGCTGGAGTCCACCTTGACTGAGCCCTTCACGCCGCGGAACGCGAGGTAGCCGTCCGAGTTCGGGCGCGGGAACGCGTTGACGAAGTGCATGGTCCCCAGGCCGCCGCCGGCGAACCGGAACGCGACAGACATCGCGTCCTCCACGTCGATCTTCTCGCCGAGCACGTTGGCCGACATGGCCTGGACCTCGACGATGCGCTCGCCGCTCACCCACAGCAGGGCGTCCACCCAGTGGCAACCAAGCCAGTGGAGGATCCCGTGGCCGTGCCGGTCCGTCCTGAAGAGGTGGTTCGCAGGGTTGCGCACGGCGACCGACGACGTGGTGAAGAGCGCTTCGGCTGAGAGCAGGCGCCCGAGACGCCCCGCCTGGATCATGCCGCGCATGTCGGGCCAGCCACCGACCAGGCGGTTCGTGAGCCCCACCATGCAGTGGACGCCCGCCTTCCGGACCGCGGCCGCCGCGCGGCGGCAGTCGGCCGCGTTCCGCGTCACGGGCTTGTCGGCCAGCATGTGGATCCCGGCTGCGGCGAGCTTCACGATCCCGTCCGGCGCGTCGGCCGGTTGAAGCGTGACGAGCGCGAGGTCGAGCCGCTGCTCCGCGATCATGCGATCAAGGTCGGTGTAGAAGGGCAGCGCCCTGTACTTCGGGTCGAGCGCCCGCGACAGCCCCGGGTCGGCGAACTGGGGCCGGAGGGTCCGGCCCATTTCCGGGTCCGCGTCGTACAGCGCGACGATCTCGATCGCGTCGGCGAAGTGCCCCAGGCTGTCCACCCAGCCCGTGGTGTGGAAATGGTCGATGCCCACGACGCCAAGGCGCAAGCGTGCCACTGCCAACTCCTGTCGTTCCGGCGGTCCATGCGCAGGCATCCAGCCTACCCGAGCCCGGCTGGGCGAACGCGCCTGAACCGCGGCGGCGGGAGTGGCGCCGCGGCCGAGCGCTGGAGCGGTTTCTGTCACTGAGTCGTGGGGTGGTTGATAGACGGCGAGTTGTCATCACGTCCTGGTGCACGGAGCCAGATTCGTGCAGGGGACGTCCTGCTGCGGGTAGTCGAGAGGAGCATCCGGGCACGTACCAGTCGCCCGGCGACTACGTGGGGGCGCCGGGCATCCGACGGGCGCGTACCAGTCGCCGGGAGACTACGTGACGGAAACCGGGGCCAGACTAGCCCCGGCGGCCTAGCCCCCGGCGGCCTAGCCCCGGCGGCCACGTCCTGGCCGCCCGATCCGGCGTCCCCTACGCGAGCCCGAAGAGCCGCTTCGCGTTGCCGCCGAGGATCGCCCGCTTATCCTCCTCGGGGATGTCCGCGAAGACCACCTTGCCCACCTGGTGCGATGCCGCGAACAGGATCGTGTCCGAACCCCAGACGATTCGGTCCGCGCCCACCTCGGCTACGAGTTGCTGGACGAACCGCTGCGTGCCGCCCGAATACGTCAATTCGAGGTACAGGTTCGGCGTCCGGTGGGCCTCTTCGAGCGTGATCGAGACGTCGCCCGCACCTGAGTGACCCGCGAGGAACGGGATGCCCGGGTATTGGCGGGCCATGCGCGCGAGCGCCCGGACGGCCTCGTCGCCCCACGTGTGGGCCAGGATGGGCAGGCGCCCGGCCGCGGCAAACGCGTAGACGGGGGCATATGCGTCGGAGTCGTACGGAACGGCGTTCCACGACACGTGCAGCTTGAACCCGGCGAACCCCGGCTGCCCGAAGCACCGCTCGATCTCGGCTTCCATCGCCTCCGGGAAGTTCGGGTTGATGTAGCAGTAGCCCAGAAACCGGTCCGGATGCGCCCGAAGGCATTCGGCCACCCAGTCGTTCATCGTCTCCACGCGGACACCGGTGGCGAACATCAGGCCCGAGATGACGTTGCGCTGGATCCCGATCCGATCCATCAGGCGCACCACGGCATCCGGTGAGGTCGGGCGGTCGATCCCGCGCGACGGACCCACGTGCGCATGACAGTCGATGATGGGCACGTCCAGCGGCAGGCCCGCCACAGCGAGTTCGGCGAGCGTGCTCACTCGCCCTCCTCGTCGGGCGCCCGATGTGCGTCGATGTGCGGCAACTCCCCGGTGATCCCCGCCACCAGCGACCGGGCACCGAAGCCGCGTACCGGCCAGCGGACGTCCGTCGCGAGCATGCGGATCGTGCCGCCCAGGATGGCCGCCTTCGCGCGGTCATCCACGTCCGAGTACAGAACGTAGGTCAGCAGCGGGCCGGGCGACTGGCGCGGCCAGTTCGACCCGAAGATCAGGCGGTGCGGCCCGTACCGCGCGGTGTACTGCTCCACTCCCCATGTCGGGATGTAGACCGTGGCGATGCCCACGCGGACGTTGGGGCACAGGTCCAGCAGCGGCACCTGCAACCGTTCGTCCATGTAGAACGCGTTCCACAGGACGATGGGCAATTGCGGGTGAGCGGTGGCGATGGCGTGGACTTCCTCGTAGCGGGCGCGCGCCTCGGCGCCGATCGGGTTGCCCAGGTCGAGCATGAGCGGCAGCCGGGCTGCCTCCATCGCGGCGTAGAGATCGTGGTTGGCCCACGGCGCGATGTGATGGCCGTGCGTTTCGGGGTAGAGCGCGAACATCGCCACCCCGGCGGCCTGGGCATCGGCCAGCAGGTGGTCCGCCGAGCGTCCTCCGAACCGCCGCGGCGGAAGGGCCGTCCAGATCGGCGCCGTGTCGTCGCGAAGTGATGCGAGCCGCGCCATCTCGGTATTGCCGTTGTCCGGGACGCCGTCGCGGGACTCCGCGTGGATCGTCAGCCGATGGCGGATCCCGAACCGCTCGTGTTCGGCCAGCAGGTCATCGAACCCAAACGGCCGCCCAGGCTGCCGGTCGCGCCACGGGCCGACGACGGAGAGACCGTCGACGATGTCGAACGCCGTGGCGGCGGCGGGAACCACGATGGGGGCGTGCTCCGCGGCAGGCGCCGCGGAGCCGTCCGTGGCAGGGTCCGCGCCCATGCCCGGCCCTCGGTCAGCCGTGGGGGTCGAGGGCGTCCCGGAGGCCGTCGCCGACCAGGTTGACTGCCAGCACGGTGATGAAGATCGCGAGCCCCGGCGGCAACCAGTACCACGGATAGTCGCGCAGGATGAAGAGCTGTTGCGCGTCTGCGAGCATGTTGCCCCACGACGACTGGGGTGGCCTCACGCCGATACCGAGGTAGGACAGGCCTGCTTCCGTCAGCAGTGAGATGGCCACCGTGAATGTGCCAGTGACGGTAAGTGGGGCGAGCGCATGGAAGATCAGGTGCTTGCCAATGATCCGGCCGTTGGTGGCTCCCAGTGCGCGTGCCGCAAGGACGAAGTCCTGCTCGCGCAGTGAGAGAACCACCGATCGGACGATCCGCGCTGCCTCCGGCCATGCAAACAGA
>JANPDJ010000275.1:0-10774 GCA_031431395.1 Chloroflexota bacterium
GTACGACCCGGCGACCAGGGGCGGCGATGCGCCCGACGGCCGGCGGCCCAAGGCGACGCTTCACTGGGTTTCGGCGCGGCACGCCGTGCCCGCCGAGGTGCGGCTGTACGACTACCTCTTCAGCCGTCCGGATCCCGGTGGGGACGGCCGCGACCTCTTCGGCGACCTGAACCCGGGTTCCCAAACCGTGCTCCAGGGCTGCTTCCTGGAGCCCAGCCTGACCGCGTTGCCGACGGGCTCAGTGGTTCAATTCGAACGGCTGGGCTACTTCACCCCGGACCCGGATTCGGCGCCAGGACGTCCTGTCTTCAACCGGACGCTGACGCTGAAGGACACATGGGCGAAGGTCCGGGCACAGGGCCGCAACGACACGGTCTGACGGGCCTCCGTGAGCCGCTACAACCGCCGGTACGTGCTCTCCGATCGCCTGGCGATCCTGGTGATCACGACGCGACGCTGCTCGTCCAGGACCAGGTAGATCACGCGCAGGTCACCGACTCGCAGTCGCAGGTAGCGGGTGCCGGCGACCCCAGCGACGCCTGCTGGGTGTGGCTCAAACGCCAGGCCCAGGATTGATCGCCTGAGCCGGGCGGCGTCATCAGCCCGCAGCCTGCCAAGTTCCCTGGCGGCCGCCGGGGCAAACTGGATCTCGTACGCAGAATCTTCGGTCCCGCCGGTCACCTCGGACGCGTGTTGTAGGCAGCAGCATGTTCGGCCGCAAGGTGTGCGAATACCTCGCGCGCATCGATGCCACCACTCTGTGCGTATTCAGCCATCGCGGCATCCGACGCGGCGAGATCCTCAGCGTCCTCTGTGGCCTCCAGCCAGCGTTCCAGTGCCTCCTCCACGATCTCCCGGACCGGCCGGTCCGAGCGAGCCGCCTCGATCTTGATCGCGCGATACAGCTCGTCGCCGATGTCCAGCGTGGTCTTCATGTGCCCATATTACCAGATTGCCAGATAACAGGCCCACCGAGGATCGCATCCCGGCCGCTACGCGCCTCACTCCGTGAACGGGAACAGCAGCCCGCCGTTCAGCCCGAGGAACGGCTGGCCGTCAAGTTCCCATGACGCCGTGAACGTCAGGCCCGTATCCCCCTGGCGGGAGACGGACAGCGGTACGCGGGGCCTCGCTGCTCGGTCGGGCCCGGCAATCCCGTGGATTGCGCGCAAGCCTACGATGTCGATCATGCGGGGGACCTCCGTCCATTACCAGCCGATCGACCCGGGAACGACCTGGGTGAAGGACGCGGGCGTCGTCATCGATGTGCCGGACGAACCGGGCCCGTGGAAGATGCTCACGCCCAACGTCGTCGGTGCGCCCGGTGGTGGATTCCGGATGTACTTCAGCCGGTCGGGTCCGGGCCTCGACTACGACCGCGTGCCAACGGTCATCGTCAGTGCGCATTCGCCCGACGGAGATCGCTGGGAGATCGAGCCCGGTGTCCGCCTCGCACCCCACGGACCGCACGCCGCAACTCGCGTGGTCTGCCCCGACGTCGTTCCACTGGAGAGCGGCGGGTACCGGATGTACTTCGAGGGTCAGCCAAGCGACGGGCCGGCCGTGATTCTGAGTGCAATCTCGGCCGACGGCCTGTCATGGGAGCCGGAGCCGGGGGTGCGGTTCGGTGTCGCCCAGCGGCGCCTGGGCTCGCCCCGCGCACTCTACGTTGACGATACCCCGTCGGGCCGCACGCACGTCCGTCTCTACTTCCACAGCTACACCCAGCCCCTCCACGGCGGAGTCGACGCTGGGAACCACATCGTGAGCGCGATCTCGGACGACGGCCTGGCGTTCACCATGGAACCGGGGGTCAGGATCGCCCAGGAGGGCGAATTGCAGACGTTCGCCGTCTATGCGGCGGAGGTTCTCCTGCTCGGCGACGCCACATATCGCATGTACTACGCGGGCTGGACCGAAGTGCCCCTGCGTGGCCGGATCTTCGGTGCAACATCGCACGACGGCCTGGTCTGGGTGCGCGATCCTCTGCCGATCGTCGAGTTCGGAGGCCGCTACGACGCGACGAAGTGCTCTGAGCCCTGTGTCATGCGCCTGCCGGACGGGCGATTCCGCATGTTCTATGAGGCTTGTGACGAGGTGGGCGAGTGGCGGATCCTGAGCTGCACCTCTGATCCCGAGGTCCGGCGACTCAGCCCTGCGTGAGCCGGACCTCCCGGCCGGATTCAATCGACGCGTAGAGCGCGTCGACCAGCTGCTGCACGGCCACGATCTCCGGTCCGTCCACCGGGGCGGGCCCACCGGCTTCGACGGCGGCAAGGAAATCGTCGATCAACCCCGACATGCCGACCGGCGAAGGCGCGAGTGTGCCGCCTAGCGGCGTGAGGTCGATCCACGCGTCCCCGTCGTCCCGCCACAGCCCGAGCGGCATCAGCGAGGCGGCACCGCGCTCGGTGAGCACCTCCCAGCCCGTCGGCCGCTCGGTTGGCCGGGCCAGCCAGTTTGCTTCGACTGTCAGGGCCGAGCCATCGGCGAACCGGACAAGCCCGTGCCCGAGATCCTCGATGTCCGGGGGCACCGCGTCGGCGCGTTGCAGGCCGCCGGTCATCGGGACAGCGGCGACGCCGATCCGGGGCAGCCGCTGCCAGCCGGTCGCGCTGGCCGACACAATGGCCGGAAAGCCCAGCAACCAGAGCGCGAGATCGAGGTTGTGGCTCGTGAAATGGTTGAGTGCCCCACCACCACCTCGTGGCCAGGGCCGGTTGACGGGCAGGCCGCGGACGTCTGTGCCCCAGGTCCGGATGCTCAGGATCGCCCCGAACTCGCCACTCGCGAGTCGCTCGCGCAGGTAGCGGACCTCCGGAAGGGATCGGTACTGAAAGCAGATGCTCAGCAGTCGCCGGGCGCGTGCTGCGGCCTCGACCATCGCGGCCGCTTCGGCGGCGTTACGGGCGATCGGCTTCTCGCACAGCACGTGGCAGCCGGCGGCGAACGCCTGGATCGCCAGGTCGCGGTGGCTGTCGAGGAGCGTGGCGATGAGGACGATGTCCGGGTGAGCTTCCCGCAGGAGAGCCTCCACCGACGGATACGCGGGCACGCCCGCCTGGGCTGCGGCACGCCGGGCGCGGATGGGGTCAAGGTCGGTGACGCCGACGAGGGAGCAGCGACCCGCGGCTGCGGCCGCCTGCCAGGCCGGCAGATGGCTCTCCATCGTGATTCGACCGCAGCCGATGACGGCCACGCGTGGATTCACGTTGATCGACCCTCCCCCGGAGCGACTGGGTCGCCTCGCCGCCCCACGATGGAGAACGACAGCGGGACGCGGCCGCGCCCTTCCGGCCTGACGTCGCGGTGGCCGCTCCACCAGTCCACCGGATGCTCCGTCACGCGCTCCAGCCGCAGGCCCGCCCCCAGCAGCGCGGTCACGATCTCGCCGAGCGTCCAGGCCCGGGCGAACTTCCAACTCTGGTCGTCCTCCGCGATCGAGAGGTGGTCGATGTACTCGGGCGCCCAGCCCCGGGAGGCCTCCGGCCCGCCGAAGTAGTCGTAGTCGGTGACAATCCAGTGGCCGTCCTCGTCGGCGTCGAACAGCCACTCCGCCGGATGGCCGTCGAAGATCACGAGTCGGCCGGCCGGGGCAAGCAGCCGCTGGAGCACGGCGGCCCACGCGTCGAGATCCTGCAGCCAGATGATCGCGCCCCGGCCCGTGTACAGGAGGTCGGCGGTCCCGTCCAGCTCGTGCGGCGCGTCGAGGACGTCGCTCTCGATCCAGCGCGCCGGGGCGCCGGTCGCGGCCGTCAGCCGGGCGGCCAGGTCCAGCATCCGCGGGCTGATGTCCAGGCCGATCACCTCGTCTGCGCCCAGGTTCCAGAGGGACAGCGTGTCCCGGCCGCCCGCGCACTGGAGATGGATCGCCCGCCGGCATCGCCCGTGCAGGTCGCCGATCAGGTCGTGCTCCACGGGGAAGAGGTTGGACCCGCCGGATCGGATCAGCGTCACGGCCTCGTCGAACCAGCCCTCGTAACGCTCCGCCGCCTCGTCCCAGGCAGCACGGTTCGCGGCGTGCATCCGGCGCACGTCGGCAGCCTCGGCCGGAGTCGCCGGTCGGACGGTGGCGGGCGGAGTTTCGTCGGTCATCGCGGTCGAGTCTAGCCGTGACCCAGGTCCGGGGGGCCGCCGGCTGGGGTCCGCCCCGGGGTGTCGCGGCTGTGGTGTGCGATCGAGACGGACCGACATTGTGCAGAGAGGCGCCGCCGGGAGATACTGGGCGCAGCATGACCCTGCCGTCCCGAACCGAGATCCCGACTGCGGCCGCCGAGCGGCGCCTGGTCACCGTCCTCTTCGCGGATGTCGTTGACTCGACGTCACTTGCCGAGCGCATGGACCCGGAGGATTGGAGTGGCGCCATCCGCGCTACTTTGGGGCTGATGTCCGGGCCCATCGAACGGTACGGCGGCACTGTTGCTCAGCTGATGGGTGATGGGCTTCTCGCCATCTTCGGGGCGCCGGCGGCGCACGAGGACGACGCGGTCCGGGCCGTCCAGGCCGGCCTGGAGATGATCGAGGCTGTCTCCGCAGAGGGTCCACGCCTGCGCCGCGAGTTCGGCAAGGAGCTCGGCGACGGCCCGCATATCCGCGTCGGCATCAACACCGGTCTCGCGATCGTGGAGGGCATGGGCAGCGGCGGCTCGCGCGACGTGGATGCGCTGGGCGACACGGTCAACGTCGCGGCACGAATGCAGGGGGCGGCCCGCCCCGGAACCGTCATCGCAACCGGCGAAACCTGGCGCTACGCAGGACCCACATTCCGCGGTGCCTCGCTCGGCGGCATCTCCGTGAAGGGCAAGACAGCGCCCGTCGAGGCGTGGGAGGTCCTTGGCCGGCATGACCAGCCGGGCAGTGGACGCGGCGTGGCCGGGCTGACCAGCTCAATGGTTGGACGCGATGAGGAACTGACTGAGCTCCGCGGGCTGGTCTCTGCGATCCGGGCCGGCCGCGGGCGTGCAGCAGTGCTGCTGGGCGAGCCCGGCGTTGGCAAGAGCCGCCTGCTGCGCGAGTTGCGCGACGGATCGGACGTCCGGTGGATTGAGGCGCGATGTGCCTCCTACGGGGAGAACGTGGCCTACGGACTCGTCGGCGAGCTCGTCGCTGCATGCCTCGGGTTGCCGCCCGCGTCCAACCCTTTGGAGCGGCGTGCCGCCCTCGAAGCGTGGGCCCGCGCGCTGCTTGGCGATGCCTGGTCACCGACCTATGCCAGCCTGGGCCACCTCCTGTCGCTGCCGCTCGCGCCGGACATCGCCGCGACGTTGGAGCCGCTGAGCCCGCAGGCACTGCGCGTCCACTACCTGGCCGCCTTGGAGATGATCCTGCGCCGGCTGTGCGCCGATGGACCCGCAGTGGTGGTGCTGGAGGACTGCCACTGGGCGGATCCCTCGTCGGTCGACGTCGTCAGCCGCCTCCTGCCGCTCGCGCTGGAACTGCCGATGCTGCTCCTCCTGACGTCCCGTCCGGAGCGAAGCGCGGCCGGCTGGCGCCTGGTGGAGGCTGCGCGCGAGACGTTCGGCGACGCTCTCGCCGAGCTGCCGCTCCGCCCACTCGACGCTTCGGACAGCAGCCTTCTGGTGGGCAATCTCCTCGAGATCGAGTCGCTGCCACAGAACATCCGCACGTCCATCCTGGAGCGGGCAGAGGGCAACCCATTCTTCGTCGAAGAGCTGATCCGGATGCTCATCGAGCGCGGCTGGGTCGTTCGGAAGGGCGACTTCTGGGTGGGCTCAGGGTCGATCAAGGACGCCGAGGTGCCGGATACGCTGCGCGGGCTGCTCCTGGCGCGGATTGACCGCCTGCCCGATGAGGCTCGTTTGACACTGCGGATGGCATCGGTGATCGGGCGGGACATCCCGCTTCATTTGCTCGAAGCCATCACCGGCGACGCGGCATCGACATCGCGCTCGCTCGGCCTGGCAGAGGCGGCCGGGCTGGTCCGCTTCGCCGCCGCCGGCCCGGAGCCGGGCTACCGCTTCCGGCACGGCCTCATCCAGGAGGCGGCCTACGATTCGCTGCTGAAGGCGGACCGCCGGCGGCTGCACCGCAAGGTGGGCGAGGCACTCGAAGCGCGGCTCGGTGACCTGCGCGAAGAATTCGCCCCCATCCTGGGTCTCCATTTCGAACGGGCCGGGGACGTGGAGAAGGCGGCCGATTACCTGTATTCCGCGGGACGACAGGCGCTCCGTCGTCGCGCTCTCATGGAGGCAAGGGGCCTGCTCGATCGGGCCGCCGCGATGCTGGACGACGCGGCCGAAACACCCGAGTTCGAGCGGAGACGCGTCGAGGTCGCCATCGAACGCGCTTCAGCCGGCGTGCTCGCCGTTGACTACGCGACAGATGTTGCGATCCTGGCCGATGCCGTGGCTCGAGCCGAACGGCTGGGTGACGAACGACTGCTGGGCCTGACGTATGCCCGCGAAGTGGGCACAAAGGCGCTGCGTGGCTGGATCCTCGGGCCGAACGAGCAACGCGAAGCCGTGGACCGAGCGATGGCGATCGGCCTGCGCCTGGGCGACCCGGAGATCCTCGCCATTCCCCGTGCCATTCATGGGCTGATGCTGATCCACGACGGGCGGCGGCGCGAAGCCATCCCTGTCCTGGGCGAAGCAGTTGACCTGCTGGAGCGGTTCCTCGTCAACGAGGCGTCCTTCTACGCATTCTCGCTGGCACTGACGCACGCGGAGCTGGGCGATTTCGAGAGCGCGGAGCGAGTCGTCGCTCGGGCGCAGGAACTCGCCGACCGGAGCGGCGATCCCAAGGCGCTCGCCGACGCGGACATCTTCCGGGCCATCATATTGTCCATTCAGGGGCGCTTCGAGGAAGCGATCGCGTACGCCCGAAGCGGCGGGGAGCTGGCCACGTCGATCGGCGAGCTCATGTGCATGACGATGGCGAGCATGGTCGTCGGGGAGAGCGAGCTGGCGATGGAACGCCATGGGCCCGCCATCGAATGGCTCGAACGGGCGCAGGACCTGGCCGGCCAGTGCCAGGCCGTGGACGTAGGACGGATGACGACCGTTACCCTCAAGGTGGCGCAGGCGCTCGCCGGCGAGGGAACGAGGGCGCTCAGCGGGCTGGACCTGCTGCTGGAGCAGACCAGGGACGCCGGCGACCCACTCCAGGAAGCCGTGGTCCTGATGCGCCGCGCCCAGGCGAATGCGATGCTGCCGGCCGGCGACCGTGTTTCGGCCCGAACCGATGCCGCCTCCGCGGTGGCACTGCTGCGCCGCCTGGAAGTTCGTCCGATCGTCGAGGCGGCCGAGGCGCTCCAGCATCAGATCGGCTGAATCGGGCGGTCAGGCGCGCCCGCTGCCGCACGGCGCCGAGACCGAGGTTCGGATCTGCCCGAGCGTGAGTGGGACCGCACGGGGTCTCGGCGGCGCGAGCGTGAGCGAGACCGGATCGGGAAACCGCCTCGGGCGGGAATGAACCGCAAGTTCACAGGGCAGTCGTCCGAGGCGCGCGACGACGTTCCACCTGGTCGGTTTCGTAACTCTCGTTTGGCTCCCGGGCCCCAGGAAGCGCCCGGAGGATGTCGTTCGGGTTGAGCGTGAACCTGGAGTTCAGAATCCGCCGAGTCCTGGGGCGAGTGTCGAGAACCATTCGGGACCGGGAGCCGCCGGTGGGCCCAGCTTGACCGACGTACAATCGAGCCTTAGCGGCGTTCGTCCCGACGCCCTCAAGACCTTGCGCCCTCAGATGGGAACCCGATCCGATTGGCTCGTTCGCGTTCGCACCTGCCCCCGCACGGCCGCACCAGTGACGTGTCCGACCCGAGTGGCCGCCCGTGCTGATCTACATCTTCAGGCGCATGGCGACCCTGCTCCTGTCGATCGCTGCCGTGTCAGTGATCGTGTTTGCGCTGATGCATTCCGTGCCAGGCGGCCCGTTCACGTATGAGAAGCCCCTGCCACAGGCCGCACTTGACAACATCGCCCGCAAGTACGGGCTGGATCGACCCGTCTACGAGCAGTACCTGAAGTGGGTCGTGGCGATGCTCCAAGGCGACTTCGGGATCCCCTACCAGAGCCCCACCGAGACCGTAACGCAGGTGATCCTGCGAGCGTGGCCGGTCACCCTCGTCGTCAGCGGCATCTCGATCGTGATCGCCTTTGGGATGGGGATGTTCCTGGGCGTGGTCGCAGCACTGCGGCAGAACAGCCTCATCGATAACATCGTGACCTTCGGCGCCACCCTGGGCATGGCGGTCCCCAACTACATCATCGGCTACCTCCTGGTCACGGTTCTCGTGATTCGCCTGGGTCTGCTGCCCACTGGAGGCTGGGGCGAACCGAAACACTTGCTCATGCCAGTCATCGCCTACTCCCTCGGACCCATGGCGCTCGTCGCGCGGATCACGCGGGCGTCCCTCCTGGAGGTGATGCCCTCCGAGTACGTGCGCCTGGCGCGCGCCCGCGGGATCCCCGGCCGGACCATCATCCGCCGGTACATCATGAAGAACGCCGCGATCCCCCTGATCACGATCTTGCTGCCGCTCACAACCGGCATGCTGACCGGGTCGATCTTCGTGGAGTCCATCTTCTCGGTCCCTGGCATCGGCCGGTTCTTCACGACCAGTGCGCTTGTCCGTGACTACCCGATGATCATGGCGCTCGCGATGCTGGTCGCCGTCCTGTGGGGGATCATGTACCTCGTCTCGGACGTCCTCTATGCGCTGATCGATCCGCGCGTTGGCCTGGCGGGCGATTCCCGGTGACCGTCGAATGACAGGCACTGCCGTCCCCGCCGCGCCGTCCGGCGACGTGCGACAGCGCGTCGCGATCGAGGTCGCGCCGGGAACGGGCGCCGAAGCCGCCCGACGGTTCTTCGCCAACCGCCTGGCGGTCATTGGCCTTGTCGTCGCGCTCACGATCGTTGTCGTTGCTGTTCTGGCCGAGGTCCTGGCGCCCTACCCGCGCGACTTTGCGGACTTCAGCCAGGTTCTCCAGTACCCCAGCCCGGCGCACCCGTTGGGCACGGATGCCGTGGGGCGCGACTTCCTGAGTCGAGTCCTCCATGGCGCCCGCACGTCGATGCTGGTCGGCCTCCTCACGCCGCTGCTGTCGGCGCTCATTGGCATTCCCCTCGGCGCGTGGGCGGGCTGGCACGGTGGCAAGTTCGACTTCGTGTTTCTGCGGGCCGTCGAGATCACCACCGCCATTCCGGGCTACATGTTGGCGATCCTCCTCGTCACGATCTGGGGTGGCGGTCTTGAGCTGCTGATCTTCTATTTCGTGATCGTGGGGTGGGTCGGCTTCGGGCGGCTTGCACGAGCCCAGTTCGTGGCGCTCAAGCCGCGGGAGTACATCCTTTCGGCGCGCTCGCTGGGCGCGTCGGATATCCGCCTGATGGTCCGCCACATCCTGCCCAACGCAGCCGGGCCAATGGTCGTGGTCCTGGTGATCGCGATCCCGGAGGCGATCTTCTCCGAAGCCGGCCTCTCGGTCCTGGGTCTCGGCGTGAAGAACCCGATCCCCAGCTGGGGCAAGATGATCGCCGAGGGTGCTCCATACGCGGCGACCTACTGGTACCTGATGGTGATCCCGACCATCCTGATCGCCGTGACGATGCTCGCGTTCACCTTCGTTGGCGACGGCCTGCGCGACGCCCTCGATCCCCACAGCCAGCAGCCCCGTACAGGGTTGCTCAAGAGGGGAGGGATGCTGATGGCGCGCAAGCGGTAGCAGCGTCGCGAGACTCCGAGCACGCGAAGGCTGCGTCCCGCCTTGTCGCGCATGTGCATCCCGCGATTCCGAAAATGGCCAGTTCAAGGAGGAGAACTTCGTGTCGAACGAGAACCAACTGAAAGTCAGCCGGCGGACCTTCGTCCGTGGCGGCGTTGTGGGGGCTGGTGCCCTCGTCTCACTGCCCGCCGCGGCAGCGTTCCTCGCCGCATGCTCACCCGCCGCTACCAAGGCGCCGGCATCGGCGGCCGCCAGCCAGGCCCCGACAGCAGCCCCCACGGCCGCGCCCGTGCTCAGCGACTTCGGGGCGGCATACCCGGCTGACGCAGCGGCGAAGAAGTTCCAGTTCATCCAGGAGGCCATCGACAACACCGGCACCGGCTGGAAGTCGATGGACCACCAGGAGATGAACTACGCGATCCACCCAAGCCAGGGTGGCTACTTCTCAGAACCCCTGGTCCGGGTCACCAACGAGTACGAGGTCCTTCCCGGCACGGCCAGCAAATGGGCTGTGTCCGCAGACGGCCTGTCGTGGACGTTCACGATCGACAAGGGCCAGATGTGGTCCAACGGCGACGAGGTCACCGCGGAGGATTACGTCGCATCCTTCCTGTATACCGCCGAGCCCAAGCATGCGTGGGACTTCACGTTCTTCTGGGACGGCATCATCAAGAACTACGGCCCGGCCACGCGCGGTGAGAAGCCGGTCAGCGAGGTCGGCATCAAGCTTGGCGCGGACAAGTACGAGTTCGTCGTAACGACGGAGGCGCCCACCCCGTTCCTGCCCTCGATGATGCTGTACTCGTGGCCGCTCAACCGGACCGCGCTCGCCAAGAATGGCTCCGGCGTCTACAACCTTGACCCTGCAACGTGCGTCTCCAGCGGCCCGTACATCCTCACCGAGTGGAGCCCGGACCGCCGCGTCGTGATCTCCGCGAACCCCAAGTACACGGGCAAGCTCAAGCCGCTGATGAACAGCCGCGTCGCCAACACCGTCACCGGTGGCAGCGCGCTGGCCCGCTACCGCGCGGGCGAAGTGGACTACGTCCTTTCCGCGGAGCTCGGCGGGCCGGACCTCAAGGAGG
>JANPDJ010000276.1:0-7194 GCA_031431395.1 Chloroflexota bacterium
CACCGGACCGGCCCGTTGCCTCGGATGACGTCCGCGGCGGCCGGTCGGGCCAAAGCGGCGCCCTGGCGCGTGCACCTCAGCCCGGAGGCAGCCTGTGGATCCGCAGCGCCAGTGAAAGCGCGAGGCACCGTTCCGGGTCGGCCAGAAACGGGCCGAGGATCTCCTCGAGCGTTGCGAGGCGGTTCTTCAGCGTGTTGTAGTGCACGAAGAGCAGCCGCGCAGCGAGCGCCGCGTTGCGCGTCGCCAGCCACGTCTCAAGCGTTCGCACGAGGTCCGTCCGGTGTCGCGCGTCGAACGCCAGCAGCGGTTCGAGGTGGACGGCCACGAACTCCTGCAGCGTCGACGCCGGCAGGCCCACGAGGAGCTGCTCCGCACCCAGCTCCCCGAACACGGAGACGCAGCCCGCGCCGAGTGCGGACCGGCCCACCTGCAGCGCCCGGCGCGCCTCCGAGAAACTGCGGGCGAGTTCCAGCGGGTCCGTCGCGATTGTGCCGGCGCCCACGCTCGTCGTCGCGTCCGGCGCAACCCGGGTCGCCTCGGCCGAAACGCGCCGTGCGATGTCGCCCAGCGCGGGGCGACCCGGTGGCACCACGGCGAGCGCGGCCACCTCCGCGCTGCGCTCCCACACGATCGCGCTGCGGCCCAGGAGGGCGCGCATGGCGTCGGCCAGCCGATGGCGCAGCGCCGACTCTTCCGGTCGCCCTGCCAGCGGGGCGAACGGCGTGCCGGCGCGCGCGTCGAGCTGGAGGAGGATCACCGCCCGCGGCACCGTCAGGTCCCACTTGAACGCAGCGGCCCGTTCGGCCAGGGCGGAGCGATCGACGTGCCCCGTCACGAGTTCATCGAGACAGACGGCCTGGAACCGGCGGTCAGCCTCCGACACCGCACGCGCCTGCACCTGCCGAAGCGCAGCGACGGTTGCCGCGTACTCGATCGCGTCGGTCTCGTCCTCCTGCAGTTCGCCGTCGCGGTCGAGCGCCAGGATGGCCCCGAACTTCTCGCGGCCAACCTGGATGGGCCAGACGACCGCTGGACCGCCGGCAATCTGGACCACCGAGATGTGCGGCCTGCCATCGGCATCGCCCGCCCCCGCACCGATGAGCGGCAGGCGCAGATTCGTCCCCACCCGCCCCAGCCGATCTGCGCCGCCGGCGCTGGTCTGCAGCACGCCGCTCGCGTCAACGATCGCCACCGGCCGGCTGATCGAATGCGCCAGCGCTTCCGCGATCTCGCGCAGGCCTCCGCCACCGAGCACGATCGCCGTGAACCGCTCGTGGATTTCGGCGGTGCGCTGAAGGCGGCTGGCCTGGGCATTCAGGATCACGGTGAGGACCGCGTTGATGATGTTGTTGAACGACGCGTCTGGCGGCAGTTCGAGGAGCGGGAACGCGAGGCGATCAGCCTCCGCCAGCATCTCGGCGGGGATGGCATCGATGTAACGGGCCGGCTTGAGTGCCAGGCCGGCAAGCCCTCGAGCGGCCAGGCCCGGCACGAGTTCCACGAGCGCGGCCCGATCGTCCCGCAGCGGATAGGCGGTGGTCAGCAGCAGTTCGTTGGGCTCTACCCAACGAAGGATGTCCGGGACTTCCATCACGTTGACGCGGAGAACCCGGCGGTCCAGGCCCGACGCCCCGGCCACGACGCGGGCATGGGCAAGGGGCGGCAGGCGAAGGATCTCGCGCATCGAAACGCCGCCCGGCATCCAACCCTCCCTCGGCCACGCGTCCGAGGTCGCGGCCATTCCAATGGAGAGTGCGGACAGTTGCGCTCCGCGTCAATGTCCGGTTCGGACAATGACGTGCCGGACCCGCCGTTCCTACGATGCGCCGGTGACCGGAAGGAGGGTCCTGGGAGCGGAGCCGTGGCTTCGTGTGTCCCTGCCGGCAACGCGGATCAGCTCGAGCCTGTTGCCCGTGCTGGTGGCACCCGGCTTGCGAGGCGAGGTGGTCGCCTGTCACCGGCACGCGATCAACATCGAGGCGGCCGGTCGTCTCGTGACCGTCGCCTCCGATGCGGCCGGTGGCCTTCCGGACGGGATCAACGTGGGTTCGGTGTTCGCTCCGCGAGATGCGGGCCTGGCGCCCGGCATGGCCGTGATCGTCGAGGGCGGCTCACTGGTGATCGGTGGCATCGTCGGGTTGGACCTGCGCGGCGCGACCCCCTGGTCGCCCACCCTCCATCCGATCTCGGTCGCGGCGCCTGGTCTTGCCGCGCGGGCCGCAGCCGCCGCCCTGGCCGCCCGCCCACTTCGCGGTGGCTTCACGCGCGGCCCGGTGGCATCCGAGTGGTCGTTCCCGTCGCGTGCCTGGACTGCCGTCGAGAACCTGACCGCGGCGCTGCGCGACGGCGCGGGCGCCACGGAGATCACCGACGCGGGGCGATCGCTCATCGGGCTCGGACCCGGCCTCACCCCGTCCGGCGACGACCTGCTCGTGGGACTCCTCGCGACCCTGCACGCCCTCGGCGATCCGCGGGCCGGCGACATCGGTGCGTCTTGGGCGCGCGCGGCTGCCACGGGCACGACCGCCGTTGCGGCGTCGTTCCATCGCCATGCCGCAGGCGGTGCATTCGCGGAGCGACTGCACGATCTCCTGGTCGCGGTGTTGGCCGGGCCGGTTCCGGGCATCACGGCGGCAGTCGGCCTTGCGGCAGCGTGGGGCGCCACCTCCGGGGCGGACACCGTCCTGGGCGTCACGGTCGCCCTGGGAGCCCGCGCGACGGACCGCGCGGCCGGGCGGATCGCGGCATGACCACCGTCGTACGCGGCGCTACCTACGCAAACTCCTACCGGGACTCGGTGGAGCTGATGGGCATCGCCGCGGAACTGGAGCGCCTGCCGGGGATCGTCCGCGCCGGGCTCGTGATGGCCACGCCGGCCAACCTGGGCGTCCTCGCGGAGGCGGGCATGACGGCTGCGGCCGCCGAGGGGGTCCGGCCCAGCGACATGATCGTGGCGATCGCCGCCGAAACCGACGAGGCTGCGGCGGCCGCGCTTGCGCGGGCTGATGAGCTCCTCACTGCCGGAGCCAGCGGTGGCGGCGGGACCGAGGACGAGGGCACGGGCAGCCAGGCGGCCGCGCCCAGCACGCTGCGTGACGCACTGGAACGCCTGCCGGAGGCCAACCTCGCCCTGATCTCCACCCCGGGCACCTACGCGACGGCGGAAGCAGTGAAGGCGCTGAAACACGGGCTCAACGTCTTCCTCTTCAGCGACAACGTGTCCGTCGAGGATGAGCTCGAGCTGAAGCGTCTCGCCGCAGCCCGGGGCCTGCTCGTCATGGGGCCGGATTGTGGCACGGCAATCGTGGGCGGCATCCCGCTGGGCTTTGCCAATGCCGTGCGTCGCGGTCCCATCGGCATCGCGGCGGCATCAGGGACGGGGCTCCAGCAGGTCAGCACCCTGGTCCACCGGTACGGGTCCGGCATTTCGCACGCCCTGGGCACCGGCGGCCGCGACCTCGATGAGCGCATCGGCGGCTCCACGATGCTTGCCGCGACGAAGCTCCTGTTGGACGATCCGTCAACGACCGTGGTGGTCCTGATTTCAAAGCCTCCGTCTGCCCGCGTGGCGGCGGCCATCCTGGAGGCCGTCCGGGACGCCACCAAGCCCGTCGTGGTCACGTTCCTCGGCGGCGATCCGGCGGCAATCCGGGCGGTGGGCGCGCACCCCGCGGCGACATTCGAGGAGGCGGCCCGGCTCGCTACGCGGCTGGCGGGCTGGGTTCAGGACGCTGGTGGCACGACGGACGACGTCACGATGGAGGACGCCGCGACGAATGCCCTGGCCGCCGCGACGGGCCGCCTCGTCCACCGTGACGCGACCATCGTGGGCCTCTACTCGGGGGGCTCGCTGGCGGGCGAAGCCAAGCTTGTCCTGAAGGGGGCCCTGGGACCGGGCCGCCACGACCGGATCATCGACCTGGGCGACGACGAGTACACGGTCGGCCGCCCCCACCCCATGATCGACCCGCGGCTCCGGAACGAGCACATCGTGGCGACCGGCGACGACCCAGGCGTCGGGGTCCTGCTCCTGGATGTCGTGCTGGGGTATGGCTCCAACTCGGACCCCGCCGGCGCCATGGTCCCGGCCATCCTCGACGCGCGGCAGCGCGCGGCATCCGCCGGCCGCCACCTGGCCGTCGTCGGATCCGTCGTGGGGACAGACGAGGATCCTCAGGGCCTCGCCCTGCAGGAGCGACTGCTGAAGCAGGCCGGCGTCGCACTCGAAGGGAGCAATGCCCGGGCCGCCGGACTGGCTGCCGCGATCATCGTTGCAGCCCGCGGCAGCGCCACTGCCGGTGGGACGGCAGTCGGATGAGCGAATCCCGGATGCAGTCGATGCTCACGGACGGAGTCCGCGCGGTGAACGTGGGCCTGGCGGGCTTCGCGGAGCCCATCCGGGAGCACGGCGCGCCCGTGGTGGCGCTGGACTGGCGGCCGCCCGCGGCGGGTGACCGCGACCTGGGCCTGCTGCTGGCCCGGCTCGAGGATGACCCCATCGACGGCGTGGGCCGGCAGATCGCCGCCGCGAATGCGACGGTGATGGAGCGCATCCTGGCCGCCCGTCCCATGCTTCTGGACGTCCGCCCGGCAGCCGAGGCACTCGGCCTGGGCGAACGGACGCTCCTCCATAGCGGCCCGCCGATCGCCTGGGAGCGGATGTGCGGGCCGGTGCAGGGCGCCGTCATCGGCGCGTGCCTGTTCGAGGGCTGGGCGGCAACGCCGGACGAGGCGCGGGCGCTGGCCGACAGCGGAGCAGTCCGGTTCGAGCCCTGCCATCACCGTAGTGCTGTGGGTCCCATGGCGGGTGTCATCTCGCCGTCCATGCCCGTCCTCGTGGCGGAAAACGCGACAGGCGGCAACCGCGCCCACGCCACGCTCAACGAGGGGCTGGGCAAGGTGCTCCGGTTCGGGGCCTACGACGCATCCGTGATGGAGCGCCTCCACTGGTTCGCGGATGTCCTTGGGCCGGCGCTATCGGCTGTCCTCCGGTCCACGGGCCCGATCGATCTCAAGGCGATCACGGCGCAGGCGCTCCAGATGGGCGACGAAGGCCACAACCGCAATGTCGCGGCCACGTCACTCCTGACGCGGATACTGGCGCCCGCGATCGTCTCGACCCTGCCCACGGCGACGGCCGTCGCGATGCTCGGGTTCCTCCGCGGCAACGACCACTTCTTCCTGAACCTCTCGATGGCCGCCTCCAAGGTGACGATGGACGCGGGACACGGGGTTCCGGGCTCCACCGTCGTGACGGCCATGTCGCGCAACGGTGTGGACTTCGGGATCCGGTTGGCCGGCACGGGCGACCGCTGGTTCACGGCGCCGGTGGGCGTCCCGGACGGCCTCTACTTCCCGGGCTACGGCCCCGAGGACGCGAACCCGGACCTGGGTGACAGCTCGATCACGGAGACGGCCGGCATCGGCGGGTTCGCGATGGCCGCGGCGCCGGCCATCGTGCGGTTTGTGGGAGGGACGCCGGCCGACGCGCTGGGGTTCACGAGACTGATGGAGAAGATCACCCTGGCCCGAAACCCGGGCTACGGCCTGCCTGCCCTGGCATTCGCCGGCACGCCGACGGGGATCGATACCCGCCGCGTCGTGGAAACGGGCATTGCGCCCGTGATCAACACCGGCATCGCACATCGCGAGGCCGGCGTCGGGCAGATCGGCGCAGGGATTGCCCGAGCGCCCCTGTCGTGCTTCGAGGACGCCCTGCGGGCGTTGGCCGGGACGCTGCCGATGGAGGGCGGGCAATGAGCACGCAGACGAACGGCAGCGTGTCGGGACCGGATCGGCGGGCGGTGATCGCGATCGGCGGCAACGCCCTGATCCTCGAAGGACAGGGCGGCACGATCGCCGAGCAGTACGACAACGCCGTGGAGACCGCGCGCCATGTCGCAACCCTCGTCAAGGGAGGCTGGGGCATTGTCCTGACGCACGGGAACGGACCACAGGTTGGCTTCATCCTCCTGCGGTCCGAGTTGGTGGGCGATTCGGCGCCGGTGCCGGCCCTCAGCCTGGAGATGTCTTCGGCCGATTCGCAGGGTGGCATCGGACACATCCTCACGATGGCCCTGCTCAACGAACTGGCCAACCAGGGGATGCCGGACCGGGTGGCCTACGTGCTGACGCACACGGTGGTGGACCGCGACGATCCTGCGTTCGGGCAGCCCACCAAGCCCATCGGGCCGTTCTACACGGAGGCCCAGGCCGCGACGCGCCGGCAGCGCGACGGCTGGGCGATGATCGAGGATTCGGGCCGCGGATACCGCCGGATCGTGCCCTCGCCCAAGCCGCTGCGCATCGTGGAATCTGCGCAGATCAGGAGCCTGGTGGATGCCGGGTTCGTCGTGATCGCCGTGGGGGGCGGCGGAATCCCGGTCGTGGAGGCCGCCCCCGGCCGATACACGGGCGTGGAAGCAGTCATCGACAAGGACCGGGCGTCCGCACTGCTCGCGTCGAGCCTGGGGATCCCGCTCCTCGTGCTGTCCACCGGCGTCGAGCGGGTCGCCGTGCACTTCCGGAAACCGGACCAGCGGTTCCTCGACCGCATCACCGCGTCCCAGGCCGACCAGTACCTCGCGGACGGCGAGTTCCCCAAGGGCAGCATGGGACCCAAGATCGAGGCGGCCGTCACGTTCCTGCGCAGTGCAGGGAAGGAGGTCCTGATCACGACACCCGCGGCCCTGGAGAAGGCATTTGCGGGGCAGACGGGAACCCGGATCGTTCCGGACCCGGTCGATGCCCCGGCACGGCGCGGCTGAGCCGCGAGGAGGGATGCACATGGCAACCGTCGAAGCGGAACCGTACGCGTTCGAGTTCGAGCCATCCACCCTGGCGCTGGTGATGATCGACTTCCAGCGCGATTTCGTGTACCCGGGCGGCTTCGGGGAGTCGCTCGGCAACGACACGTCGTTCCTGCTCAAGGCCCTGCCGCCGGCCGGGCGGGTCCTCAAGGCCTGTCGAGCGGCGGGGATCTTCGTGGTCCACACCCGTGAGGGCCACCGCGGCGACCTATCCGACCTGCCGGTGGCCAAGTACGAGCGTGGCAAGCCGTCGCTGCACATCGGCGACCCGGGACCGATGGGCCGGTTGCTGGTTCGCGGCGAGTACGGCCACGACATCGTCGAGGAGGTCTATCCGATCCCGGGTGAACCGATCGTCGACAAGCCGGGCAAGGGCGCGTTCTAT
>JANPDJ010000277.1:0-1828 GCA_031431395.1 Chloroflexota bacterium
CCTCGGGTCCCATCTCCAGCAGACTCCCTGGGCCCGCGTCAAGGCCGTCAACGGCTGGGCGGCCCGACGCATCGTGACCACATCGGCGACCGGCCCCATCGGCGCGCAACTCCTGGTCCGCCGGCCGCGCCCGCTGCCGTGGGGATTTGCCTACGCCCCACGCGGTCCGGTCGCCGCGGACTGGGGCGAGGAATCCGTCGCCGCGTTCACGGCGGCAGTCCGGGCCCAGGTCCGTCCCCTGGCCGGCCGCGTCTCGCACCTCCGGATCGATCCCGAGGTTGAACTCGACGGGCCGGCGGACCCGGACGGCGCACTGCGCCGTTCGCTTCATCGCAACGGCTGGCGACGATCGACGCCCATCCAGCCCGAGGTCACGCGGATCATCGACCTCCGGCCGGACGAGCAGGTCCTCTGGGGCGACCTGCGCAAGAAATGGCGGCAGTACGTGAACCGGGCGCGGACGGCCGGCTACCGCGTGGTGGACGCAGACGGCGACCGGTTGCCGGAGTTCTACGCGATCTACCGCGAAACCGCGGACCGCGCGGGGTTCCTCATCCGGACGGAGCAGGCGTACCGCGACGTCTGGGAGGCCTACCGGCCCACCGGCCAGGTGCGTCTCCTGTTCGCCCAGGATGCGGACGGCCAACCCCAGGCGACGCTGTTCCTCGTCCGCTGCGGACCGCGGGTGGTGGAGCCCTACGGCGGCATGACGGCGCGTGGCGCCGAGGACCGTGCGAACTACCTCGTGAAGTGGGAGGCCATCCGCACGTCGCGCGACCAGGGCGCCACCACGTACGACCTGTGGGGCCTCGCCACGGCCGGCATCGCGCACTTCAAGACCGGGTTCGGGGGCCGCGAGATCCGGTACGTCGGCGCGTGGGACCTGGTCCTGGATCCGATGGGCCGGGCCGCCTTCGAGGTCGCCCAGCGCGGACGCGTGCTCGTGGCGCGCCGCCGGCGTGGCCTCTCCGGTCGCTCCGTCGAGGGTGGCGCGCCGCCGGACGGCGGGGCAGGAGAGTGAACGGCCCCGGCCGTGCGATCACCGAGGTCCGGGGTGGCGACATGGCCGACTGGGACCAGCGGGCCGTTCACGCTCCGGGTGGTCACGTCTTCCAGTCGCGTGCCTTCGGCGCTTTCCAGGCGCGCATGGGCTGGCGCGTGCGGTACGTCCGCTTCGCCGACGGCTTCCCGGTGCTGGTGCTCGAGCGACGCTGGCCGTGGATCGGCGGCTTCAGCGCGTACATCCCGCGCGGCCCGGTTCCCACCGAGAGCCCGGAGGCCAGCGCGGCCCGCCTCGTGGCACTGACGACGTGGCTCGCCGCCCGCGGGGTCGCCGTGGTAGCCGCGGATCCGGAGGTTGGTGCCGCCACGGCCTACCCGGGGCTCCTGCGCTCCGCCGGCTTCCGCCCGATCGAGGAGATCCAGCCGTCGCGCCACCGGATGCGGCTCCCGCTCAGGGGGTTGGGCGAGGAGGCGGTGTTCCAGGGCATCGCGAAGTCCACGCGCCAGCGCATCAGGCGCGCCGAGGCCAGCGACCTGCAGATCGCCACGCTCGCGGCACCGCCTGCCAAAGGTGCCCTGGACGAGTTCTACGACCTGCTTCGTGGGACCGGCGATCGACGGGGCTTCACGTTTGGGTCACGGGCGGAATTCGTCGGCTGGTGGGAGGCAGCGCTGGACGCCGGCCATCTCATCCACCTCGCGGCCAGCACGCCGGCACTCGGAACGATCGCCGGACTCCTCCTCTACCGTCACGGCGGCCGGATCAGCACCGTCCATTCCGCCGACGACGCCGCATCGCGGGCGGAACATCCGGGCGCCCTGCACC
>JANPDJ010000278.1:0-2398 GCA_031431395.1 Chloroflexota bacterium
GCGGTGAGGGGTCTTCTCCCGTGCTCTCTCCCGCCGTCGATTGAAATGGCCGCGGGCGTGTCCGCGCAGCCGTTGGGGATCGTCCGCAGGCGTGAGTGCCGCGGGTGGAGCCGGGGGGCCGGCTGTGGCGCGCCGAACGGGTCCGGTTGGCGCGGGTGAAGGCGGGCCACGGAGCCTGAACGTGACGTGGATCCGCCCCGTCGCTGCCGGGCGGCCGCGGCCTGGAGGTCGCCGGCGAGTCGCTCCTCGAAACGGAACGAGGGGTGGACGCGGACGAGCTGGGTCTCCAGGGCCCTGGCCACCGCCTGCACGGAGGGGGCCAGATCCGGGTCCGACGACGCACCCACGGTCCAGCGCTCCCGGGCCGCAAGCAGCGAGTCGAGGTAGCGGTCCGTGACCAGGGCGTCCACTTCGAGATCGTCGCGGTCGCTCATCGGGCGGTCATTGGGCGCGGCGGGCGGGCCGTCATCGGGCGCGACGGGCGAGGTCGGCCGCCACGGTGCGGAGCGCTCGGTGGATGAGGACGCGAACGGCCCCTTCGGATCGCCCGAGAACGCCGGCGATCTCCGCCGTGGACATCTCGTCCACGAATCGCAGGACCAGTGCGCGACGGCGATCGGCCGGCAGCCGCCGGAGTGCATCGACTGCAGTCATGGCGGTTTCGTTGCGTGCCATGGCATCGGCCGGATCGATCGCAGCGTCCACGATGGCCGCGGCAGCCTCGAGTGGCGCCTGCGGCCGACGACGCCACATCCGGCGCTGCTTCGCCACCTCGTTGCGCGCGATCTGGAAGAGCCACACGCGGAACGTTGACGCACCATCGCCGTCGGCAGGGCGGGCGCGGTTCTCGAACCGGGGCAGCGCGGACAACGCCTGGAGGAACACGCGGGCGGTCACGTCCTCGGCGTCGTGGTGATTGCTGAGTTCGTAGAAGGCAAAGCTGTACACCTGCGCGAGATACCTGCGATACAGGGCGTCGAACTGGAGTGGATCACGCTGTGCGGCCTCCACGAGCGGCCGGTCCCGGTCCAGGTGCGTCACGTGTGCGGTCCCACGATCCGCCCCGGCAGAGGAGCCAGTCACGGCCGGCGAACCGGTCACTGCCAGGAAGCCGGGCACGGCCGGCGAGCCGGCACTGGCCGAACTTCCGGTCACTCTCCTCAATCCCATGCGCGCCATTCCGTTACACCCCGGCCAGACGGACGTGGAGGATCTCGGCGCTGTGGACCACGCGCTCGCCTTCCGGCTCCTCCACGATGAGTCCGCCCGACTGCGAGTCCACGCCCAGGGCGCGCGCGGTGACGCGGTGGCCGGCCGGGTAGATCAGGTCCACGAACCGGCCGGTGGTGACCTGGCGCTGCTGCCAGTCGGACAGGGCGAACTGCCCCCTCCGGAGTCCCTCCACGCGTGCCTCCAGGCGACCGAGGAACGCGTTGAGCAGCTGGACCCGGTCGACGGTTCGGCCGCCCGACGCGTCGCGCAGGCTCGTCATCCCGGCCGCGAGGTCCGGCGGGAAGTCGGCCCGTTGCCAGTCGGCGTTGACGCCGATGCCGATGACGACCCGCGGATCGGGCGTGCCCAGGCCGCTGGTTTCGCCGAGCACCCCGCCGAGCTTTCGGACGGCGGTCTCCGTCGGGGCCTCGGTCTCCGTTGGCGCCTCGGTCTCCGTCGGGGCCTCAGGCTCGTCGGTCGTGCCAGGCGTGGCGGGCGCGTCGGGCATCGTCGGGGCCGAGCGGTCGAACTCGATCACGAGATCGTTGGGCCACTTCAGGCGGACCGCACCGTCGGCGAGTCCGGCAACCTCTTCGGCCGCCTCGGCCATGGCAAGCGGCACCACCGCGGCCAGCTGCCAGGTCCGTTCGGGCGCGAGCCAGGTGGGACGGAAGCCCAGGCTGAGGAGCAGGCTGGTGCCGGCGCGTGCCTGCCAGGTCCGGCCTTCGCGGCCCCGGCCGTGGGTCTGCTCGTCGGCCGTGGCCAGACAGACCTCCGGTGTTCCTTCGGCCAGCCAGGCAGCAACGACATCGTTCGTAGAGCCGGCTCGCGCAAGGTGCTGCCGGCGCTAGAAGAACGCGCCGCCCGGGAGGAGGGCGGACGGGTCGGGGCGGGCGGTCGGTCCGGCCGAAGTCACGACGCCGCGGCGCCGGGGATCGATGACGCGAGCGCGCCGGCGGGGGTCTACACGTCGTCCGGTCGTTCCAGCTCGAAGGCCTGGTGCAGGCTGCGGAGTGCAGCCTCGACGCCGTCCTCGGCGATCAGACAGGTGATCCGGATCTCGCTGGTGGCAATTGCCTCGATGCTGACGCCGACGGCGGCCAGCGCACCGAACATCCGGGCCGCGTAGCCGGGTGCGTTGGTGATGCCGGCGCCGACAATGCTCACCTTGGCCATACCGGCATCC
>JANPDJ010000279.1:0-2843 GCA_031431395.1 Chloroflexota bacterium
GGTCCGCGATCGTCGTGTCCTCGGTCTCGCCGGAGCGATGGCTCACCACGGCAGACCAGCCCGCGCGTCGCGCCAGCGCCACCGCATCGATGGTTTCGGTCAGCGTGCCGATCTGGTTGAGCTTGATGAGGACGGAATTCATCGCCTGTTCATCGATCGCCCGCCGGATGATCGCTGGGTTGGTCACGACGATGTCATCGCCGACCAGCTGGATGCGCGACCCGAGTCGCCTCGTCAGCTCGCGCCAGCCGGCCCAGTCGTCCTCGGCCAGGCCGTCCTCAAGCGAGACGATGGGGTAGCGGGTGACCCAGTCCTCCCAGAGGTCGATCAACGCCCCGGAGTCGAGTGTCCGGCCCTCCTTCTCCAGGCGATACTGACCGGGCACATCGCCCGCGCCCGTCCCCTCGACGAGGATCGAACTCGTTGCCGGATCCAGCGCGATGCCCACCTCGTCGCCGGGCCGGTAGCCGGCCTTCTCGATCGCGCGAAGGACCACTTCGATCGCCGCCTGGTTGGAGGGGAGTGACGGCGCAAACCCACCCTCGTCGCCTTGGCCCGTTCCGTGGCCCTCGTCGTGAAGGATGGCCTTCAGCGCGTGGAAGATCTCTGCACCGGCGCGCAGCGCGTCCGGGAAGCTCGCCATGCCCACGGGCATCACCATGAATTCCTGGAAGTCCGTGGAGTCCTGGGCGTGCCGGCCGCCGTTGAGGATGTTGAACATCGGCACGGGCAGGACACGGGCGCCGGCGCCGCCGAGGTAGCGGTAGAGGGGCAGATCGTGAGCCGCGGCAGCAGCGTGGGCAACGGCCAGCGAGACGCCCAGCGTGGCATTGGCCCCGAGGCTGCTCTTGTCCGGTGTGCCGTCGAGGTCCAGGAGCGCCCGGTCGATGCCGGGCTGGTCGGCTGCATCGAGGCCGAGCAACTCCGGCGCGATCACCTCGCGAACATTCGTCACGGCGAGGAGCACGCCCTTGCCACCGAACCGGCGCTTGTCGCCGTCCCGGAGTTCCACCGCCTCGTGCACGCCGGTCGATGCTCCGGACGGCACGGCCGCCCGGCCGAACGACCCATCGGCCAGCACCACGTCCACCTCGACGGTGGGATTGCCGCGCGAGTCAAGGATCTCCCGCGCGTCGATGAACGCGATCTCGGTGCTCATGACGTCCGCTTCCCGTCCCCGGCCGGAGCGGCCGGGGTGGCAGTGGCGTCCGGCGGGCCGGCTGCCGGCCGATCCAGGAGAACGGCGACGCCGGGAAGTTCGCGCCCTTCGAGGAACTCGAGTGAGGCGCCACCGCCCGTGGAGATGTGGGTCATCCGCGATGCGAGGTCCTGCTGCTGGACCGCAGCCACCGAATCGCCCCCGCCGACCACGACGGTGGCGCCCGCATCGGCCTTGTCCGCGAGGAGCCGGGCCAGTGCCCGGGTCCCGGCCCCGAAAACAGGGATCTCGAAGACGCCCAGCGGGCCGTTCCAGAACACGGTTCGGGCGGGCGCGAGCGCCTCTGCCATCAGGACCAGAGTTCTCGGGCCCACGTCCACGATGTGCCAGGACGCGGGGATCTTCTCGGCCGGCAGGGTTTTGTACTCCGTGCCCCGTGTGACCTCCTTGGCCACGATCACGTCCACGGGCAGGACCACCTTCACGCCCTTCGCCTCTGCCAAGGCGAGGATCCGGCGGGCATCGTCGGCGCGATCCGGTTCCGCGAGGCTCTTGCCGACGCTCCGACCTTGCGCCAGCAGGAACGTGTTCGCCATCCCGCCGCCCACCACGAGCAGGTCGATCCTGGACAGGAGGTGGTCGATCACCCGGATCTTGTCGGACACCTTGGCGCCGCCGAGGACGGCCGCGAACGGCCGCTCCGGGTTGTCCATGAGGCGCGAGAGCATCTCCATCTCGCGCTCCATCAGGAGGCCGGCGTAGGCCGGCAGCAGCGTTGCGATGCCCACGGTGGACGCGTGCGCCCGATGCGCCGTGCCGAACGCGTCATTCACGTACACATCGGCGTACGAGGCGAGCGTCTGAGCGAACTTCGGGTCGTTCTTCTCCTCCTCTGCGTGGAACCTCAGGTTTTCCAGCAAGAGAATCTCGCCCGGACGCAGCCGCCTGATGGCGTCCTCCGTGCCTGCTCCCAGCGCGTCGCCGGTGACCGGAACGTTCTGCCGCAACAGCTCCGTCAGCCGCTGCGCCACCGGTCGCAGACGCAGGCTGTCCTGCACCTTCCCGTCCGGCCGCCCGAGATGGCTGGCCAGGATCACGCGCGCACCCTGGCCGACGAGGGCCCGGATCGTGGGCATGGCTGCGCGAATCCGCTGGTCGTCGGTGATCTTGCCGTCTTCCAACGGAACGTTGAAATCCACGCGGACGAAGACGCGTTTCCCGGTCGCATCGAGATCACGGATCGTGAGCTTGTTCATCGTCTTCTCCACCCGGGATCGCAGGCTCAGGCGCGTGCGCGGGCGGGCAGGCGCTCCGCGACGTGCGCGATGAGGTCCGCGCAGCGGCAGCTGTACCCCCACTCGTTGTCGTACCACGCGATGACCTTGATCATCGTGCCGTCGATCACCATCGTGGAGGCCGCGTCAATGATCGATGAACGTGCGTCCCCGCGGAAATCCGACGAGACGAGCGGTTCGTCGCAGACGCCGAGGATGCCCGCCATGGGCCCGGCCTCGGCCTCGCGGAACGCGTTGTTCAGCTCTTCCACGGAGGTGGCGCGCTCCACGTCTGCCGTGAAGTCCACGACGCTCACCGTGGGGGTCGGCACGCGCAGGCTGAAGCCGTCCACCTTGCCCTTGAGATCCGGGATCACCAGGGACAGGGCCTTGGCCGCGCCCGTCGTGGT
>JANPDJ010000280.1:0-2273 GCA_031431395.1 Chloroflexota bacterium
GCTGCCGCACCCCAGCGAGCCTGGAGGGTGGCGAGAGCGGCAGCGACCTGGGGCGAGGGGGTGGACACAGGCACATAATAGAACAGATGTTCGATGCGTCAATGACCTTCGGCCCCCGACGGTTACCTCGCGGCCCTCGCAGATGGGGGCCATGGACACCTCCTCAGACCGAAATGAAGCGGGAATTCACGAGGGAAGCCTCGGAGCGCCGGCGCGGCATTACTGATGCTCGGTTTCGTAACTCCGGCTTGAAATCCCGCGCTCTGGAGGCGGCGAGACCTGTGGTTCCGGGTCGAGCATGAAACTGCAATTCAGATCTGCGGGCCAACGGGCGGGCGGTGGACACGCCAGGGGCCGAAGACGACGTCGCGCGCCCGCCGACCGCCGCCGAGCCCGCTCGGCGGCTGAACCGCGCCCGCTCGGCGGCTGAACCCGGGCTGCCGGCCGAAGGAGCATTGGTATACTCTGCCGCCCGTGGGGATGTAGCTCAGCTGGAAGAGCACCGCGTTCGCATCGCGGGGGTCAGGGGTTCGAGTCCCCTCATCTCCACCATCCCCCGCCGGTCTACCGCGGCAGCCGGCGCGGGTCCCGGCAGTGCTCCCTTCACGATCGCGATGCGGGCGAACATGCCGTTGCCATGAATTCGGCAGGGTCAACGCCCAGGCTAGGGTCGAACCTCGACGAAGCCCGCCGCGCTGAAGTCACCGTCGAATGCCAGTGCCTCCCCGAGGCGCTCTCGGCGCATCACAATGAAGCTCGTGGCATCGACGAACGAGTAGACCCGCTCATCGCGACGCCGAAGCCAGGCACGCGCCTCGCGCTCGATCCTCTCGTCCACCTGCACGACCGTCAGCCAATCCGCGGACTCGACCGCGTCGAGGAAGGCGACGGCTGACTGGTGTCCGTCGCGACGGCGCAAGAACGTCCAGGTCTCGCCGACCACATGGTTCGTCGTGAGCATGGGTTGACCGGGTGCCCACAGGCGGACGGCAACGTCGTGGTTCACGTCTCGCCGCAGGCGGAGCGCAACCCAGTAGGAGGTATCGACGAACCTCACGAGCCGTAGACGACCTCGTCGACGAGTGCCGGGTCAGCGTCGCTGCCGCCGATCCAGTCGCGGAACGGATCCACCGCGGGCTCCGGCTCGCCGATCGACCGGCGGACGGCCTCGCGGATGAGGGCCGCCTTCGACGTGTGGCCTCGACGCGCGCGGAAGCCCAGTTCGGCATCCACGTCTTCATCGATGTAGATCTGGAGTCGCTTCACGACCGGAGTATACATCTATCATCACCATATACGCCAGATCGCCATCCGAGGTCCTCCAGGCTCCGGCCGCCGCAGGCACCCAATCGTTACGGCGCTCGTCTGAAGGCTGGCGGCCCGCTTCCTGGCTCCGCATGGTGTCTCACGGCATGAGGTCCCCCTCCAGGACTTGCTGACCACGGCGGTCGCGCGGACGCGGATCACCACGGTCGGAGAGGCCTTGGGTCGGGACCCGTGGTCGTCGAGATTGCAACGCACGCCCGGGATGTCGCCCGCGACGCCCAGCGGATCATCGATTCGGTCCGGGAAGGTGTGGGGAAGGCGTGGTTCGCCCATCGACTGGCCGTGGAGCCCGGTGCTGACCGGGACGCGGTCCGAGTCCGGTGCGCGGCGCTGCTGCGCGTGGAGAAGGTCCGTACGACGATCGAGGCGACCGACGCCGACGGGATGTTCCCGGCGGACCTCAACGACTGGGAGCGCACGGTCGTGGCGTCGGAACTCGCCCGAGATGGGTTCGTCGCCTGGTATCGAAACCCGGGGAGCGCCACGCCGGCGTCGCTCCGGATCGCCTACCAGAACGACGAAGGGGATTGGGCGTCACTCCAACCCGACTTCATCGTTGTCTCGCGACGCACAGACGGGACGCTGGGCGCATCAATCGTCGACCCGCATGGCGACTACCTCGCGGACGCGCGAGCCAAGCTCCACGCACTGGCCGCCTTCGCCGAGCGGTTCGGTGACCGGTTCGTGCGCATCGAATCGGTGGCCAAGGTCGAGGATGGGAGCCTGCGAGTGCTGGACCTCGGTGATCCGGCCGTGCGGGCGGAAGTTCGCGCGTTCGAAGGTGGCAAGGTGACCGCGCTCTATCAGTCGGAGCATTCGCGGCCGTACTTGTAGAGGGCAATTCCGACGAGCGGCGGACTACGCTTTGGGCCGGGTGAGAAGACGGATCGGGTGGCTCGTTCTGGTGCCGCTGCTGGTGACCGCATGCATGGGCGCAAATCGGTCCC
>JANPDJ010000281.1:0-2228 GCA_031431395.1 Chloroflexota bacterium
ACGGCCAGCGGCATGCCCGACTCGCCGCCGGACATCGTCTGGAAGCCCCCGTCCGTGATCGCGCGATCCGGTGTTGGCCGGCTGATCACGCGGGTCACGATCGTGAGTGCGTACTCGAACTCACCGTCGAGGTGACACTGCTCGCCGTAGAAGCGATCCATGAGACAAGCCGCGCCGGCCTGGATCTCGGTCATGCCGGCCACGAGGCCTGTCGCGCCGTGCGACCCCGAACCCCCTCCGGACACGATCGGCACCGGAATGCCCGCGGCCTCGATCAGCCGCTTCGTCTCGATGAGCAGGGCCATCGCCTCGCGGCATTGCCGCTCGCGCTCCTCAGCCGGCCAGATCGTCGTGAGATGTCCTTCCCAGCCCATGATCCCGGCGAACCGGACGCCGGGCGTGCCGGCAATCAGGCGCGCGAGGGCCGCCGCCGCCTCTCCCGGCACCACGCCGGCCCGCTCCTGCCCGACATTCAACTCGACCAGCATCGGGATCTCGACCCCGGCCGCCTGCCCGGCCGCCGAGGCCATCGCGACGTGGATGGGGTCGTCTGCGCAGGTGATCACTTCGGCGCGCCGATTGAGCGCCGCGATCCGGTCGAACTTCCCCGGCGCCGACTGCTCGTTGGCGATCAGCACGCTCGGGATTCCGTACTCCACCATGACCTCGGCCTCGCCGACCTTGGCGCACGTCACGCCGATGGCCCCGAGTTGCACTTGCCGCCGGGCGATCTGGGGGGACTTGTGGGCCTTGCTGTGGGGCCGCCAGTTCAGCCCAAGGCCGCGCAGGAAGGCGGCCATCTTCGTCGCGTTGCGCTCGTAGCGGTCGAGGTCCAGGAGCAGCGCCGGCGTGTCCACCTCGTCCTTCGCCAGCCCGAGGATGGCCTGCTGGAAGGGCGTCAACGGCACCTCGCGGTCGCCGAACGGGGCCATGAACGGCTCGCTGCCGGACGCCGGGAGCGCCCGGGGATCGGTGGAACGGAGCGCTTCCACGGGATCACCTCTGCTACGCTGGGCCGCCATTCGGGCCACCTCGCCAGCAGCTTCCCCGATCGAGACGGCGCCGAAGAGTCTAGGGGTGCCGCGGCGTAACCCGCCCGGCGGTGGACTTCAGGACGCGCCCGATCATTGCAGCAGGCCGAGGAGGAACCCGATGCGAGTCATGGATACCGTCGCGCAGATCCTCAAGCGCGAGGGGGTCGAGATCCTGATCGGGTACCCGGTGAATCCCCTGATCGAATCGGCCGCCAACGTGGACATTCGGACCATCATCGTCCGCCAGGAGCGCACGGGCATCCACATGGCGGATGCCATGAGCCGCATGACGTCCGGCCAGACCGTCGGTGTGTTCTGCATGCAGTACGGCCCGGGCACGGAGAACTCGTTCGGAGGGATCGCCCAGGCGTTCGCGGACTCGGTGCCGGTGCTGATCCTGCCCGCCGGCTCGGAGCGGCACCTTCAGAGCGTGCCCCCGAACTTCAACGCCTTCCTGAACATGCAGCACATCACCAAGTGGATCGAGCAGCTGATCCTGCCGAAGCAGGTCATCAACGTGATGCGGCGGGCCTTCACCCAGGTGAAGAACGGCCGCCCGCGGCCGGTCCTCGTCGAGATCCCGTGGGATGTCTTCGAGGAGGACGGCCCCGATGCCTCGTCCTACGTACCGGCGCCGCGTGTCAAGGTGGCGGCTGACCCGGCGCTGATCCGCGAAGCAGCGCGCGTCCTAGCAGCCGCGAAGCGCCCCGTCATCTACGCCGGGCAGGGCGTGCACTATGCGCAGGCCTGGAAGCAGCTGCAGACGCTCGCGGAACTGCTGGAAGCTCCCGTGACCACCTCGCTCCAGGGCAAGAGCGCCTTCGACGAGACCCATCCGCTTTCACTGGGCTCCGGCGGACGGGCCATGCCGCGGCCCGTCCGGCACTTCCTGGACGCATCCGACGTGATCTTCGGGATCGGCTGTTCGTTCGCCGCCACCGGCTACGGTGTCGCGATGCCCGCCGGCAAGACGATCGTGCACGCGACGCTGGACGCGGCGGACCTCAACGTCAACGTCCCGGCAACCCTCGCCGTCCTCGGTGACGCTGGCCTCGTGCTGGACGCGTTGATCACCGAGTTGCGGACGCTGATCCCCGGTCCGCGCGGACGGCGCGCGGGCGTCGAGCAGGAGATCGCCACGGTCCGCGAGGCCTGGCTCGCCAAGTGGATGCCCAAGCTGACCTCCACGGACGC
>JANPDJ010000282.1:0-11294 GCA_031431395.1 Chloroflexota bacterium
GTTTGCGGCTCCGGCTGATCCCCCGCGACCACCACTTCTACGACCTGTTCGTCGCCGATGCGGCCAACATGGTTCGGGCCGCGCGCCTCCTCGAATCGATGCTCCGCGACTACGACCGCCCGGAGGTGAGCGCTTCCGAGATCCGCGACCTCGAACACGCCGGCGACGAGATCACCCATGACATCGGCCACCGCTTGGAGCGGACGTTCGTCACGCCCTTCGACCGCGAGGACATCATCGGGTTGATCAGCGGCCTCGACGACGTGGTGGACTTCATCGAAGAGGTGGCGGACACCTTCGTCCTCTATCGGATCAAGGCGCCCACGGCTCCCGCCATCCGGCAGGCCTCCATCGTCGTCGCCCAGTGCGAGCAGCTGCACGAGGCGCTGCTCCACCTGCGATCGTACGGCGGCATCGAGCGCTACTGGATCGAGGTTCACCGCCTCGAGAACGAGGGCGACCAGGTGGCTCGCGCCGCCATCGCGGATCTCTTCTCCGATGGCTCGGATCCCATCGAGGTCATCAAGTGGAAGGAGATCTACGGTCTCCTGGAGACGACCATCGACAAATGCGAGGACGTCGCGAACGTCATCGAGCGTATCGTCGTGAAACACGCCTAGGTCTGTCACGTCAATCAGGAGGGGCCGCGATGAGCTTTCTGCAGAAGGCACGGGAGGCGGCCAGCAATGCCGCCGATCAGGCGCGGCAGGCCGCAGAGCAGGCGAGGCAGAAAGCCACGGATCCTGCCACCCAGGAGCGCATGCGCCAGGGCATGCACCAGGTGGGCTCATCGGCGCGTTCGGCCGGCTCCTCCGCGAAGCGTGGCCTCAGCAACATGGTCGACAAGATCGACCCGGGCGTCCTCGCCGACATCGTCATCAAGTCAACGGCCCTGCAGGAGAAGACGAACGCCTCGCTGCGGGCGAAGGGCTCGCCCTACCGGATCGCCGAAGTGACGGTCACCGCGACATTCCCGCCCCAGATCGGCTTCTCCATCGCGCGGGTGGGCGACGTCGAGGAGGCCCTCACGGGCCGCGAAGTGGACTCCTCGCAGCTCGTGCAGAGCGTCCTCGCCGAGGAGGCCGCGGGAGACGCCACGGCTGCCGGGCTGCCGTTCGGGCTGGGCGACGAGGCGTCGGGCGACCTGGCGCTGGGCGACGAAGAGGCGGTCATGCGCGAGGACGAGTCTGCCCTCACCTAAGGTCCCCCGGCTACGTCAATTGCAGGTTGACTTTCGCGGAGCATCCCGGGTACCGTCGCGGCTACCGGCAAAGGTGACAGGCGAGGGGGCGGGCTTGACCAGCGCGGATATGCGGCGTCCCTGGTATTTCGGGGTAGCGTGCGAGCGCTGTACGGCCTTCATTCCCGTCGGACGCGATCCGTCTGACGGCGGCCCTGGGACCCGCTATGCGGGCGCCGGGACCGTAATCGCGACCTGTACAGGCTGTGGGCACCACGGCCGATACGCGGTCGTCAAGGTCGAGCGGCGAAGGGCAGAACCCCGGCGAGCGTAGTTCCGGACTTCGCGCCCGCGGGCGACGCACTCGCTTCGCCCGGCCGGCGCTGGCCGGGCAGCAGCAACAGCCCTCGCCACCTATCCGATCAGAGCCCTCACGGCCTCGACGCTCCTGACGGAGCGCTCCCCCGTCGCACGCTCCGTCACCTCGATGCCCCCCGCCGCAAGACTGCGCGGACTCACCGTCAGAATCCACGGCATGCCCAGGAGTTCGGCGTCCGTGAACTTGACGCCCGGTGATTCGTCCCGGTCGTCGTAGAGGACCTCGTGGCCCACCGCGATCGAGTGCGCGTGGAGCGCCTCGGCGACCTCGTTCACCCGCGGGTCGCGGTTGGCGCTCACGGTGACGAGATGGGCCGCGTAGGGCGCCACGGAGGCCGGCCACACGATGCCCTTGTCGTCGTGGTGGGCCTCCACGATGCAGGCCAGGTTCCGGCCCACGCCGATGCCGTACGATCCCATGACGATGGGATGCTCCAGGCCATCCTCGCCGAGGTACCGCGCGCCGAGGGCTTCCGTGTACTTCGTGCCGAGCTTGAAGATGTTGCCCACCTCGATGGCGGTCCGAAGGTTCACCGGCGAGCCGCAGACGGGGCAGGGATCGCCCTCGCGGGCGTTGGCGATGTCCGTGACCAGATCCGGCCGGAAGTCGCGTCCCACGTTCACATTGCGCCGGTGGTAGCCGGCCCGGTTGGCGCCCGCAACGAGATTGGACGATTGCGCCGCGAGGTCATCGACGACCACGTAGGTGCCCACGGATCCGATCGGCGAGGCATACCCAGGCTCCATCCCCGCTGCGCGGATCTCATCCTCACGGGCCGGACGGAGGCCGCCGCCGTTCACGGCGTTGGCAAGCTTCGTCTCGTTGACCTCGTCGTCCCCCCGCACGATCGCGGTGATGAGACGGCCGTCGCCGGCCGTGAAGAAGATGGCCTTCGCCGTGTCCGCGGCCGTGATCCCAAGGTACGCCGCGAGGTCCGCGATGGTCGCCGTTCCCGGCGTGGCGACATCCTCCGTGGGCAGCGGGTCTGCGACGCGGGGTTCCGGGCGTCGAACCTGCGCGACCTGCTGGTTCGATGCATAGCCGCACTGGTGGCACAGGACCAGCGTGTCCTCGCCGGCCGGGTTGAGCAGCATGAACTCGTGGGCTTCGCTGCCCCCCATCATGCCGACGTCCGATGAGACCGCCACCGTCTCGAGACCGAGACGCTTGAAGATGCGTTCGTAGGCGCCGTACTGCGCCTGGTAGCTGACGTCGAGCCCGGCGTCATCGAGGTCGCACGAATACGCGTCCTTCATCGTGAACTCGCGGACGCGGATCAGGCCGCCGCGCGAGCGCGGCTCGTCCCGGAACTTCGTCTGGAAGTGGTAGAGCTGCACCGGCAGCTGGCGATACGAGCGGATGATGTTGCGCAGGAGGTCGGCGATGACTTCCTCGTGCGTCATGGCAAGGACCATGTCGCGACCCGCGCGGTCCTTGAACCTGCCCATCTCCGGGCCAACCGCGTCATAGCGGCCGGATTCCCGCCAGATGTCTGCCGGGTGGACGAACGGCATCAGCAGTTCCTGGCAGCCGATCGCGTTCTGCTCCTCGCGGATGATCTGTTCGATCCGCGAGGCTACTCGGAAGCCAAGGGGCAGCAGGCTGTAGATCCCCGATCCCAGCTGGCGTACATAACCGGCGCGCAGCAGGAGGCGGTGCGACGGCATCTCGGCGTCTGCCGGATCATCGCGGAGGCTGGCAAAGAACAGCTGACTGAGTCGCATGGTGGCGAAGGATAGCGGCGCCGGCAGACTCCGCACCGCGCCCGCATCCGGGCCGGGACGGTCGTCCAACCTGCTAGCGTTGGGCGACGTGAGCGACCCACCTGCCCAGCCGGCCCGGCTCCACCACCACCGGTTCCTGACGGCATGACCCTGGTCCTCCTGGCCGTCCTCGCGCTTGCCGTGGCGTTCGACTACATCAACGGATTCCACGACACGGCGAATGCCATCGCCACGTCCGTGTCCACGCGCGCGCTGCGCCCCGAACGGGCCATTCTCCTGTCTGCCACCGCCAACTTCCTGGGCGCGCTCACGGGAACCGCGGTGGCGAAGACCATCGGGTCCGGCATCGTCCACCAGACCGACACGAACATGACGGTGATCGCGGCCGCCCTCATCGGCGGCATCACCTGGAACCTGATCACCTGGCGGATCGGGCTGCCGAGTTCCAGCAGCCACTCGCTCATCGGCGGGCTCCTGGGCGGGTCGATCGCGGCGTCGGGCGTCAGCTCCGTGAACATCGACGGCGTCCGCGACAAGGTGCTCATTCCGCTCGTTTCGTCGCCGATCCTGGGACTCGTGATCGCGTTCGTGCTGATGGTGGTGATCCTGAACGTGTTCCGGCGAGCGAACCCCCGCCGGCTCAACGACCGGTTCCGCCGGCTCCAGGTCCTGTCCGCCACGTACATGGCGTTCAGTCACGGCTCCAACGACGCGCAGAAGACGATGGGCGTCATGTCGCTCGCGCTCTTTACCGCGGGGGTCATCCCCACGTTCGAGATCCCGGTTCCCATCATCCTGGTCGCCGCAACGGCGATCTCCTTCGGGACGGCTGCGGGCGGCTGGCGGATCATGAAGACCATGGGCCAGAAGGTCGTGAAGCTCGACCCCGTCCATGGCTTCGCGGCGGAGACGACTGCCGCCACGATCATCTTTGGCGCGTCGCACTTCGGGATCCCCGTCTCGACCACCCACGTGATCTCCACCGCGATCATGGGCGCGGGCGCGAGCGACCGGTTCTCAGCCGTGCGCTGGGGCGTGGCCGGGGAGATCGTGGTGGCCTGGGTGCTCACGATCCCGGCGGCTGCCCTGGTGGCGGCCGTCTCGTACTACCTGCTCCACCCCATCCTCGGGTAGGTGGCGGACCGGAGCATGACGGCGGCGGCCGCTTGTAACGACACGCCGGCCCGGGAACGCGCGCCTGTTCAGCCGGTCGTCACGATGGGGCGCCGGAACACGTAGCCCACGCCCCGCACCGTGTGCAGAAAGACAGGCGTGGCCGGGTCGTCCTCGATCTGTGCGCGGAGCCAGTGGATGTGCACGTCCACGGTGCGCGTCTCACCGGCATAGTCGTAGCCCCACACGCGCTCCAGCAACTGGTCGCGGGTGAACACCTGACCCGGGTTCGCCAGGAGGAACGCCAGCAGCTCGAATGCCTTGGGCTTCACCGGGAGCGCCCTGCCGTCGCGCAGGATCTGGTGCCCGGCGAGGTCCACCTGCAACGCTCCCAACTCGACGAGCACCGGCGCACTGCCCTCAGCCCGCCGTTCCGAGCGGCGAATCAACGCCCGGACGCGTGCCAGGAGTTCCTGCAGCCCGAACGGCTTCGTGACGTAGTCGTCGGCGCCCAGCTCCAGGCCGACAACCTTGTCGAGCTCCGAATCCCGGGCCGTGAGCATGAGGATCGGCACGCCCGACTCGCGGCGGATCTGGCGGCAGACCTCGATCCCGGAAAGCTCGGGCAGCATGAGATCGAGGACCACGAGGTCCGGCTGGAACTGGCGGAACCGCTCCAGGGCCTGGCGGCCATCGGCGGCCGTCACCACCCGGAACCCCTCCATCTCGAGGTTCTCCGCGAGCGTTTCGCGAAGGGTGGGCTCGTCGTCCACGACGAGGATCGTGCGTGCCATGCGGGGCGAGGATACGCGCCTCGCGGTTAACGGACGATGAACGCGCCGTGAACCGTTGCCCCGGCCGCGCCGGTCGCTAGGTCGCTGTCGCCGATGCGGCCGCGCGTAGGACGCCGATCGCTCGGTCCATCCGGTGCAGCGCCTGCTCGTAGCCCAGGGCCACCAGCGTGTCGAACAGCGGTGGCGTCGCCGTTCGGCCGGTCACGGCGACCCGGATCGCCATGAACAGGTCACCGGCCTTCCAGCCGCGCCGTTCGGCCAGGCTCCGGAGGAGCGGCTCGAGTTCATCGGCCTCGAAGCTGACGCGGCCCACGTCGGCGATCACTTCGCGGGCGGCGGCCAGGCCATCGAGCGCAGTTGCGGCGTCCCAGCGCTTGGGCACCAGCATTGCCGGATCGATGGCCACGTGATCCACGAACAGGAAGCCCACCTGGTCCGTGATCGCACCCAGCGTCGGCAGCCGCTCCCGGACAAGCGGAACAAGCGCCCGGATCTGGCCGTCCGGCGGCATCCGATCAATTCGGCCGGCCACCGCGTCCGCTTCGAGGAACGGCCGCAGCCGGTCCACGAGTTCGTCCGGGTCGAGCCTCCGCACCCACTGGCCGTTGAGCCATTCCAGGCGCTCGCGATCGAACACGGCGCCCGCCTGGTGGACGTGGTCCAGGTCGAACCGGCGGATGAGCTCGTCCATACCCAGGATCTCGTCCTCAGAGCCGGTGGACCAGCCAAGGAGGGCGAGGTAGTTGACCAGTGCCTCGCGGATGAAGCCCTGCGCCAGGTAGTCGCCGACGGCGGTCTGGCTCTTGCGCTTGCTCATCTTGGTCCGGTCCGGGTTCAGGATCAGCGGCAGGTGCGCGAAGACGGGCGGCTCGTGACCCATTGCCCGGAACAGCAGGATGTGCTTGGGGGTGTTGCTGAGGTGGTCCTCGCCACGGATCACGTGGCTGATCTCCATCTCGACGTCGTCCACGACCACCGTGAAGTGGTACAGCGGCGATCCGTCGCCACGAACCAGGACGAAGTCGCCGCCCAGCGCATCGGTGTTGATTTCCACGTGGCCGCGGATGAGATCGTCGAACCCGACCAGGGTGTTCTCGGGCACCCGAAAGCGGAGGGCAGCGGCCAGGCTCGCTGCCTCGCGGACCTTGCGCTCCTCCGGCGTGAAGTTCGCACAGCGGCCCACGTAGCGCGGCGGCCGATGCTCCGCTTCGGCCAGCTTCCGATCCGCGTCCAGCTGGTCCGGCAGGCAGTAGCACGGGTAGACGAGGTCCCGCGCCAGCAGATCGGATGCAGCCTCCGCGTACAACGGCAGCCGCTCCATCTGCCGATAGGGTGCGTGGGGTCCACGGGCCTCCTCGCCCGAAACGGCCGGCCCTTCGTCCCAGGTGATGCCCAGGGTGTGCAGCCCGTCGAGAATGTCCTTCTCGAAGGCAAGGGAGCCCCGGGCCTGGTCCGTATCCTCCAGGCGCAGGATGAAGGTTCCCTGGTGGTGCCGCGCGAACAGGAAGTTGAACAGCGCGGTCCGCGCTGTGCCGATGTGGAGCGGCCCGGTTGGGCTTGGCGCGATCCGGACGCGGATCGGGGAGGTGCCGGCGATGGGGCTGGAGCGCATCCGCCGATTGTAGGGGCGCGATGGGGCGATTCCCGTGCAGCGACCGTGGCGCGCCCCGCGGTCAGGCCCTGCTGACCTCGTGGAACAGCGCTGGATCCGGCTCGCCGCGGATGGCACGGACCAGGGCCGCCGGCCGAAGGCCGAGCGTTGCGCGTCCACGGGGCCCTTCGAGTGTCATCGAATCAAGCGACTCCGACCGCGCGAGCACCGTGATCCGCGCGCCGGGCCGCAGGGCACGCGCTTCGAGGTACGAGAGGAGCGCCTTGTCCTCCTCCGCTTCCTCGGTGATCCGGTACACCGTGGCATGTTCGCCCGCCTCAAGGCTGCTCAGCGGCACTCCCGGCGGCCGGCGGCGGGCGGTGGCGGCGTCGATGGGGTTGCCGTGCGGGCATGTTTCCGGATGGCCCAGCATTTCGTCGAGCCTCGCCTCGACCCGCGGCGAGAGGGCGCCCTGCAGTCGGGCTGCCTCCTCGTCGGATTCGGCCCAGCCCAGGCCGATGACCGAGATGAGCAGCCATTCCAGCAGCGCATGACGCCGGAAGATGGCGTCCGCGGCCGCGCGACCGGCGTCCGTGAGCACGAGCTCGCGACCCTCGGCGTGCTCGACAAGCCCGTCCGCCGTGAGCCGTCGGAACATTTCCGATGCGGCCTGGGTGGAGACGCCGAGGTGGCGGCCCACCTGCGCCGCGGTCACACGGGAGCCGTCAACGGCCATCACCCGGAGCGCGAGGAGGTACTCCTGCGCCGCCGACGAGAGGTCGGCCGACTGGTGACGGCGTTGATGCATGCCCCCATCGTACCGGCGGCCCGTCGCCCTGCACCCCGCCCCGGGGCCGGAGTCAGTCCGTGCGCCGAAGCCAGGCAGGCAGCATGACGCGACGGCTGAGTGCCCCGGCAAGTCCGGCGACGTACGCGACCGCGAGGATCGCCGCGAGCAGGCCTTGCGCGGCGCCGCCCGCTCCGGCTGTTCCGCCGACCGCGCTGAGTCCGACCCCGGCGCCAACGGCCGCAACCCCGGTGAAGGCCGACGCAACGGCTGCCGGACGGGCCAGCGCGGGAAGCAGCAGCAGGAGCGCGAAGATCGCGGGCTGCGCGAGCCAGGGGAACATCGATTCCGGCCCGGCGCACGAAGCCGCGTAGCGTCCGCACCCGGTGAGGTCGTTGATGAGCAGTCCTGCGGCCAGGCCCAGCGGCAGCCAGGCGATGAGGGCGATCAGCAGCCGCCGGTTGCGCGCGGAACCCAAGCGTCCGAGGGCGACACTCCCGCCCGGCTCGCCTGCGGCATCCCGTGCAATCGCGGCGCGGGTCCAGGCGCGGGAGAAGCCCGCTCGTCCCACGGAGGCCATCGAAGCGTCGTCCCCGGACTGGCCATCGGGAGACTGTCGTGGGGCGGCCCCCCGAACGCGTGCGCCACTCACGGGGGACCGGCGACGCTCCGAATCTGCCCGCTCAGCCGTGGACCAGGCCTCCCGAGATCCCGTCGGCGGCGGTTCGGAGTCCCCCGTTCGACCGGCGACGGGGCTCTCGGCGGCTCCCGGCTCGAACCCGGCGGCTCCCGGCTCGAACCCGGCGGCTGCGCCGGTCTGTCCAGCGCGGCGTGCTCGCGCAAGGTATTCCGGTCCGTGCTTGCGTGGATCCGCGTACTCCTTCGGGTTGATCGTCCAGTACGTGCCGGAACTGTCGCCGTACCAGGTGGCGCCGGCCCACTCCGGCTCCATGTCGTGGGGCGCATCGTCGTAGCTCGTGGAGCCCAGGGTCGCTACGCGCGTTCCGCGCCGACGTCGTGAATCTCCAGCACCGGGTGGTCGGCCCGTTCCGGCGCCGCGGGCAGAACCGCCCGGTCGCTCACGGGCGGAAGGACCCGCATGGCCCCTGGCCCGCGCGGGGCCGGCGCGATCGCCCCGGTCGGCGGGATCTCCAAAGCCCTCCGAGCCCGATCCACCGTCCGAACCCCCGACGCCTGCCGGACCTGATCCGGGTGCCGGACCACCCCCCGCGCCGGCTGAACCCGATTCCTGGCCGCCCGAACCAGACCGCCGCGTCCGATAGGCACCGCGGGTGGCCCGAACCCGGTCCTCATCGGCCGCCGATGCGTGTTTCGCGCCGGCGGATCCACGTGGCCCGGCTTCGCCAGGCGCCCTGGTTCTGTCGTTCCTCCCGGTTGTACCGCCCGCTGCCGGAGTCCCGTCCGCGCGAGGACGGGCTCGGCCGGCAGGCCCGGTGAGCACGTCGTACGCGGCCTGGATGGCCAGGAATCGCTGGAGCGCGGCGTCACCGCCCGAATCTGGGTGGTACCGCTTGGCGAGCGCCCGGTACGCGCGTTTGACCTGATCCGCGGGAGCGCCGGGCGGCAGCCCCAGGGTCCGGTACGGGTCGCCGGTGAATGCCATCAATCAGAGGTTCGCGTGCGCTCGGTCGACGGATCGCCAGAGACGCCTGCGTCAGCCGATCAGCTCGCCGATTGGCGCCAGGGTGAACTCGGCGATGGCCTCCGCGACCGTCCGGCCGTGCGGATCCAGCACCGCCGGCCGCTGGTAGCGGCCCAGCAGGCGCAACGGCTGTCCGTCGAGAACCCCAGCCTGCGTGAGTGCCTCCACCGCGGCCGCCCACCCGGCGCGCTCGTGACCGCTGCCGTCTTCGATCTTGACGACGAGGCCGGTCGCCCGGCGCTTGCCCGAGCCGCGGTCGCCGATCTTGCCAAGCGCGCGCGGCAGGATCGCGATCGCCCGCAGCCCCTCCTGTCCGCCCTTGCTCACGAGGGCGCCCGGCAATCCCTTCATCAGCGACGTGTCCAGTCGGTCGCGCGTCCCGCCCACCATCTCGGGGAACGCCAGCATGGCGTCACGGACGACCTGGAGTGATGGCGCCACCATGGCCCGCGGATCGGACACCGGCAGCGCTGCCGGGTCGGCCAGGAACGCGTAGGCCCGGGCGAGTCCTCGCAGTTCGACGGCGAACGTCGGCAGCCCGCAATCGTCCGTGGCGGCAGCCAGCCGGTCGGGCAAGGTGCCAAAGCATCGCGCGAGGGCCAGGCGCACCTCGACCTGCGCCGGGTGGTCCGCCTGCCAATAGGTGTCCACGGGCCAGCCGCGCAGGCGGCTCAGGAGGATCGAGGCAGCATGCTGACCGGAGCACATGTGCCGGATGGGACTCGGCCGCTCTCCGTCGCGCGCCAGGCGGGCAGCCGTCAGGGGATCGAGCGGCATGCCCTCGGCGCCGCAGACAAGGTTGGCCTGGGTCATGCCGGCTCGTCGGAACACGCCCTGGAGCGTCCGGACGTGGAGGTCCTCGCCGGAGTGGGAGCCTGCCATGACGGCGATCTCGGCTGGGACCAGGTCGAATGCCTCCACCCCGCCCGCGTCGAGCAGCGCCACCAGCGCGAACGGCTTGCCGCACGAACGGAGCGCCACGAGGTGGTCCGGGTCGCCGAGCACGCGGATGATCCTGCCGTCGGCCTCTGCCTCCACCACGCGACCGCGATGCTCGCTCTCCACGATCCGGCCTCTGACCTGGCGCACGAGCACGGGTGGCACCGAATTGTGGGTCGCCTGGGCCGGCCGCCTGGCGCCCGCGGACGGCGTCGCTCCAGCGGCCGCGGTGTTCGCCGCCGCACCGGGCCGGGGAGAACGGGAACGTGATGTCGGGGGCACCGGGTGGTCTCCTGGGCCTGGCCACGTCGCGGCTGCCACCGGCCTGAGGCAAGTCGGGGATCCGGGACGCTGCGGGCGGACCGAGGATACCGCGAGCGCGGGCAAGGGGTACGATCCAGAGGCCGCGCGGCCCGCGTGATGGCCGCTGAAGCCACCACTCGCAGGGAGGCCGACGTGTCCCACTCGCTCGCCGGCGTCCACGTCTCCGGGCACCCGGCCGTGAAGCACAAGCTTGCCCTTCTGCGCGACGAGCGCACGGAGCCCAAGAAGTTCCGCGAACTCGTGCGCGAGCTGTCGTGGCTGCTGGGCTACGAGGCGCTCTCGGACATCCGCCTCGCACCCGTCCCGGTCCGGACGCCGATGGAGGAGATCCAGGCGGAGATCCTGGCGGACCGAATCGGACTGGTTCCCATCCTCCGCGCGGGCCTGGGCATGGTGGACGCGATGCTCGAGCTGATGCCCACGGCACAGGTCTGGCACCTGGGCCTGTTCCGCGACGAGCGGACACTCCGCCCGGTCGAGTACTACAACCGGCTGCCCGACTCGGCGACGGTGGACGTGTGCCTCATCCTGGACCCGATGCTTGCCACCGGCGGCTCGGCCATCGCGGCAATCGATGTGCTGAAGCGCTGGGGCGCTGTTCGAATCAAGCTCATCAACCTCATTGCGGCACCGGAGGGCGTCGCAGCGGTCACGGCGGCCCATCCGGACGTGCCGATCCACTGCGCCGCGCTGGACCGCCAGCTCAACGAGCGCGGCTACATCCTCCCCGGGCTCGGCGACGCGGGCGACCGCCAGTTCGGCACGGGCGACCGCCAGTTCGGCACGGGCGTCGGCTGACC
>JANPDJ010000283.1:0-2008 GCA_031431395.1 Chloroflexota bacterium
CACCCAAACAGCAGACCTACCGGGTCAAGTCCGGCGACACGATGGTGGGGATCGCAAAGCGGTTCGGGCTGACGATGGAGACGTTGCTTGCAGCCAACAAGAACATCAAGAACCCCGACAAGATCGCCATCGGCGACGTGATCATCATCCCGTCGGCAGCGCCCACTGAGATCCTGGACGGCGGGGCCTCGGCATCACCCTGATCCGGTGTCGGCCCGCGGGCTGGCTCCCGCGGCCCAGATCGGCCCAAGCGGCCGTGTCCGGCCCAGATCGGCCCGGATTCTGTTGCCCACCCGTGGGGCGACTGGTAGGCGCCGGTTTTCAGCCTGGAGCGGCAGACCGCAGCCGGGATTACGCACGAATGTCGCCGCCAAGGCGCCGTACGAGACGCATCTTGCGGATACCAGTCACCGGACGGGTAGGTGGTGGCGGATCCGCCTGCCACGGCGCGGACCAGTCACGGGGCGCATATCTGGCGAGAACGGTCGTCGCGCCGAGGCGCAGGCTGGTGAGCGCGGTGGGCCGAACGGCCACTCCCCCTGCGCGCGACTTCCTGCGGGCGCCCTCCGCCCACCGGCTCCACCGGCTCGCCGACCGAGGGCTCTATCCCAGGCCGAGGGCCTTCAGGTACGGCTCACCGGCATCCCAGCGCTTGAAGACCGCCTCCTCGTCGGCAAGGATCTGCAGCGCCGCCGCGATCACGGCCGGCGCGTCCTCGGGTCGGCAGAAGACCATGCCGTCTTCGTCTGCGACCACGAGGTCACCCTGCGCGACGGTGATACCGCCAACCGTGACCGGCGAACCCGTGTCCGCGCCGATGTAGCCCTCGGGCAGGCGGTCCACCACGAACGAGTCGGCTGAAATGCCGCGCGAGAACATCTGGTAGCCCTCCGCGCGAACCTCTGCCTGGTCCCGGATCGTGCCGTCGATGATCGACCCCGACAGGCCCGCATGCCGGAATGACCGGGCTGCGCCGCCGCCGAACGGGGAGCGAACCCCGAGTCGCGACTCCGCGACCAGTACCGGGCTCGTGACGCTCTTTGCGAACGTGAACGCGCGGTCGAACGAATAGGCGATGGGTGGCTGCGGCGAGGGATGGAACGCGAGGCGGAAGGTGACGACGGTGCCGGCGATGCGCCTGTCCGGCGTCAATGGACGCAAGGCCGGGTCGGCGATTCGCCGGGGCAGGCCGGCCATCTGGGCGCCATCTGCGATGAACGGCGAGCCCAGCTTCAGGAACGCCTGGATCATCTCGTCGGTGGTCATGTTCCCGCGCCTCGATCTGGTCTTGCGTGCGGGCGGGCGCCGTGACTTCGACGCTACCGCGGCGCGAGGTTGATGGCGGTGATCTTGCCGGCTTCCACGCGGAAGCTGGCGTCCAGGTAGGTACTGGGGGCGCCCGGCCGGACCACCAGGAGGTCTGCCTGGTAGGTGTTGCCCATATCACGAACTTCGCCCGGGATCATCTTCAGGCCACGATCGCCCCGCAGGAACCAGCCGCCCACGCGATCGATGCCGCGCAGGGTCTGGACGCTGTCGCCGACGTGCACGCGCATCTCGGTCTTCTCGTCCATCAGGGCGACGGCGCCCTCGCGATCACCGGCGTTCAGCCGCTCGAAGAAGACTTCCATCGTGTCGGTGGCACCCACGGCGCAGAGTGTACTGTCCGCCGGCGCCGGGACGACCTGGAACCCGCCGCCGGACCCGAGGCAGGAGCCCGTCCGTGGCCCGACCCGCCTTCGGCTCCGTGACCGTCTAGAAGCCGCCGCCGGCTCCGCCGCCTCCGCCGCCGGACCCACCGCCTCCGAATCCGCCGCCGGAGGACCCCGACGACGACGGGCTGTTGCCGATCGTCCCGATCGCGGCCACCATGCTGTCGAAGTTGGGGATGGCCGAACCCGCGAAGAGGCCCGGGGCGATCCCCCCGCCGCCGGCCGTGGACGAACCGGACCAGTCGCGTGCGCCGTACCACGCGGGCAGGTAGTACAGGCCCGGCTGTGCGCTGCCG
>JANPDJ010000284.1:0-4980 GCA_031431395.1 Chloroflexota bacterium
CCGTCGGCCGGTGGTCCCGGCGACCGTACGGACGACTCCGTGCTGGCGGAGAATGCTCACTTCATCACGATGTGGAGGGCGCTCGTGCGCGACGGACCAATCATCGCTTCACGCAGCGTCCTGCGCCAGATGGACCACTTCATCATGGCGCTCAAGACGGACCCGGCGTCGGAGCGGCCCAGCTTCTTCCTGAGCCTGTACTGGATCGGGTACGCCGCGGATGCGGAGCCGGGTCACGTCGCGTACCTGTGGTCCACGGGCATCGACGGGGTGGCCCCAATTGAGGCAGTGGTCACCGACAATCCCGTCATCCCGGCTGCCATCGGCCATCGCCTGCGGCCCGGCCAGTTCCCGCTGGTGGATCCGGACCAGCCCGCCCGGGTAGGCCGATTCCAGCGCACGAGTTCCCGCGATTGGGGGATCTCGTTCCGCATCGAGGCGGAGGGCCTGCTGGTGGACGCGCGCTGGGAGACCCTGAGCCCGCCGGTCTACGCCACGGGCCCCACCAGCTCGCGAGACGCGCTCATTACCACCATGCTTACCGAGGCACACCAGCCCAGCGCGACGGTCAACGGGATCCGTCAGCCGGGCGGCTCGTTCCACAACCCCATCTGGCGTCCCTGGTTCGGCAACGAGCGAGGATCCTGCGTCATCGGGCTGGGCGAGACCATCTACGAAGTCGAGGAGGCCGAGGCGTGACGACGAACCAGGCGAAGCCGCTCATGACGTTCGAGGAGACGCGTCGCCGGATGGCGGAAGGTGCGAAGTTCCTGCCCGGCGGGGCCTCCAGCGACTACCGGCTGGGCCCCGGGGCGCTGATGGTGGATCGGGCGGACGGGGCCATCCTCTGGGACGTGGACGGCAACCGGCTCATCGACTACTACTGCGGGGCGGGCCCCATCATCCTGGGCCACAACCCGGCTCCGGTCGTGGAGGCGGTCACGCGACAGATCGCACGGGGCGTGCAGCTGGGTGCCGAAACGGCCGCGGAATACGACGCAGCCCGCCTCGTGACGGAGATCGTGCCGTCGGCGGAGATGGTGCGGTTCGCCAATACGGGTTCGGAAGCCGTCCAGCTCGCATGGCGGATCGCCCGCGGCGCGACCAGTCGCGACGTGATCGTGAAGTTCGAGGGCCACTACCACGGGTGGCTGGATTCAGTCTTCGTGGGGCTCCCGAATCGTCCCAACGCGCCGTCCCGCGGAGCCTCGCGCGAGCGGACCGGGTCCGCCGGCCAGGATCCCGCGGCGATCGAGCACACGGAAGTGCTGCCGTGGAACAACCTCGCAGCCGTGGAAGAGCGACTGGCGAAGGGTGACGTCGCGGCCGTCATCACGGAGCCGTTGTGGCGCGGCTACATCGCCGCGCAGCCCGGTTATCTCGCCGGTCTTCGCGAGATCACGCGTCGCCACAACGTCATCCTGATCTTCGATGAGATCGTCTCGGGCTTCCGCGTGGGTCCGGGCGGGGCGCAGGCGATGTTCGGGGTCATGCCGGACCTCACCACCTTTGCGAAGGCGATGGCGAACGGGTTCGTCATCGGCGCGGTGGCCGGCCGGCGGGACCTGATGTCGCTGATCGGGGGCGGGCCCGTGATTCATCCGGGTACGTACAACGGCAATGTCCTGTCGATGACGGCGGCCGTCGCCACGCTCACCACGCTGGCCGACGGCGGCCCGCACGAGACGATCGAACGGGCAGGCGGCCGGCTGATGGCAGGCTTCACCGACATCCTCGGGCGCCACGGCGTCAAGTCCAGCGTCCAGGGGGTGCCGGGCTCATTCAACGTCCACTTGGGGATCGACCGCCCGGTGGCATCGCTGGCCGACACGATGACCGTGGACGCTCCACGATCGATGGAGCTGGTGCTGAAACTCATGGAGCGCGGCGTGCGCGCCATCCCCGGCGGCCACTGGTACGTGTGCGCCGCCCACACGGACGACCTCGTCGAGGAGACCCTGCAGGCCTTCGACGACGCCGTTGGGGCGATGGCCTGATGGCGATCCGCGGCATCGTGGCGTGCGGGAGCGTCTCCCCGCAGGACGCGGCCGGCATCATCGAGCGCGCCTCCGCGATGGGTGTCGAGATCGCCGTCGAGGTCGCCGAAACGGCCGAACAGCTGCTGGCAGTCCTCCAGCGCCATCCCGGCACCGAGGTACTGCTGTCCGACTTCCTGCCGGACGTCCCCGGCGCCGAATCGCTCTACGCTTTCGATCGCCACGAACACGACGGCGTCACCGACACGGCAGCGGAGGACGTGGTCCTTGCCGCAGCGGCGTCCCTGCGCTGGATCCAGCTGCCGTCCGTGGGGGTCAACCAGGAGGCGGCGTCCGTCGTCTGGCGACGCGCGCCGTCCGTCGCCGTGACCACGGCGAGCGGCCTCGCCAGCCTGGCGATGGCGCAGTACGTAACGGCGTCGATCCTGTTCCACGCGCACCGCCTCTGGCGGCTTCCGGAGTATCGGGCGGTTCGCGACTGGTCGGTCCGCGCGTCGTTCCAGCCGGAGATCCTCGTCGGCCGGACTGTGGGGCTGCTGGGCTACGGCGGCGTGGGCCGGAGGGTCGCGCACACCGCCCACGCGCTGGGGATGCGGGTCATCGCGGTGCGACGGACACCCGGCCGACCCGCGGCGGAGCAGTACCGCCGGCCGGAGATCGAAGCACTGGACGAGGGCCGCGAGCCGGCCGAGGTTCACGGGCTGGACCGCCTGGACTGGCTGCTGTCCCAGGCAGAGTTCCTCGTGTCCACCGTGCCGCTCACGACCGAATCCCGCGGCCTGATCGGGGGGCGCGAGATCGGTCTGCTGCCGCACGGGGCGGTGGTGATCAACGTGTCCCGCGGCCCAATCTTCGACGAGGACGCGCTCATCGCCGGACTACGATCGGGGGCGCTGGGTGGGGTATCGCTGGACGTCTTCCGGACCGAGCCGCTGCCCGCGGACTCGCCCTTGTGGGACTTCCCGAACGCGATGCTGACGCCGCACGCATCCGGCACGCACGACCACGTGAGCGCCTACACGGCCGACCTGTTCATCGAGAACCTCGAGCGGTACCTGGCCGACCGGCCCCTGCTGAACATCGCGGAGCGAACCCGCGGGTATTGATCACTCGGGTGATAGGGAGGCACGCTTCGTGGATCACTGGTACCTGACCGCGCCCCGCACGGCGACGCGCATCGACGAGCCCGTCCCGACGCCGGGCGCCGGCCAGGTGCTCGTGCGGATCGCACACACGGCGATCAGCCCCGGGTCGAACGTCCACGTCTGGCGGAGCGGCTCCTACGGCGGCTCCGCAACCGAGATGCGGGAAGAGCTCCTGTACATGGGTGCCGGAACGGTCGCCGCAGTGGGGTCGGATGTGACGTCCGTCGCCGTCGGGGATCGGGTGGTGGTGTCCACCGGCCACCAGGCCTATGCCGTGGCAGCGGAAACCGGCGTCCACCGCGTGCCGTCGGGCCTTCCACTGCGCGAAGCCGCCATCTCCTACCTGTGCTCGTGGTCCGTCTCGGCCCTGCACCTGGGCCGGTACCGCGCTGCGGAGACAGTGGTCGTCGTTGGCCAGGGGCTGGTGGGCGCATCGGCTGCGCTCGTCGCGGACGTCATGGGCGCGCGCGTGCTTGCGCTGGACGTGGACGCCGCGCGCGTCGCATTCTCGGGCGGCCTGGGCCTCGGGGCCGTGGAGCAGCCCGGATCACCCGGCGCGACGGAGCGGATCGCGGCGTTCTTGGGCCCGACGGGCCCGGATCTCATCCTCGAGACCACGGGCTCGTGGCACGGACTCCGGCAGGCCATCCAGCTGGCCCGCGACTACACGCGGATTGCCGTCATGGGGATCTACCGCCAGCCGCCACCGCCGGATCTCGGGCTCGAACTGTTCGGCCTCCTGAACAGCTACCCGTCGAAGTTCCACTACGGCCGCCTGAACATCATCGGGGTCGGATCGGACCCGGACGTCGTGGCGGCCCCGGCGCCGCACCTTGCCACGCGCGCCTCGAACTGGGCCTACGTGCTGGAGCAGGCGGACCGTGGCCGGCTGCCGCTGGGGCGGCTCATCACGGACGTGCTGGCACCGGCCGAGATCGGGCCCGCGCTGGAGCGGCTGTCGGGTGGGCCTTCGTCCATGGTGGGTGTCGTCTTCGACTGGCCGGACGCCGCGGAGTAGCGCTGAGTGGCCGACGGTCGGCCGGTCATGCTCCGATTCAGCGCATCGACGAGAACCGGACGGCCTCTCCGGACGCGGCCGACTGCTCGGCGGCCTGGACCATCGCGACCGCCATCCGGGCGTCGCGACCGGTCACCGACGGTTCGCGGCCCTCGACGACGGCCGCCAGAAACTCGCCGAACTGGGACGCGAACCCGTCGCGGAAATATTCGTTGGGCCGGACGCCCTCCCGCGACGACGCCTCGACGTCCGGCTGGACGTAGACCTCCTCCATGGACCTGCCGCGCTCCACGGTGACACGTCCGTAGGCGTTGAGGTCGAGGACGCCCTCCGACCCGGCGAAGACGTAGTGGGCCCGCTGGATCAGCGAATCTGCCGAGACCTCGTAGCTCATCCACGTCTGGCTCATCACGTCGTCCGGGAACACGAACTGGACCATGCCGGACAGGTTCGCCGGTGGTGTTCGGCGGTACGTCGTGAACTGCGCGAACGCCCTGAGCGGATCCGTTCCGGCGAACCAGCGGATCACGTCGCAGCCGTGGGAGCCCCAGTCCAGCCAGGCCGAACCCTCGCGCGGATCCAGCGTCCACCCTTCGTTCGGGTACCCGTCCAGGATGCGATGGACCGAGATCATTCGCAGCGATCCGATGCCGCCGTCCCCGATGATCCGCCGGGCGACCGCCGTGGCCGGCAGGAACCGCGTGATGTGCGCGACCATCAGGCAGACGCCCGCCTCCCGGCAGGTCGCGATCATCGCGTCACACTCCGCGACGTCGAGGCCCATGGGCTTCTCGAGGAAGACGTGCTTGCCGGCGGCCGC
>JANPDJ010000285.1:0-18611 GCA_031431395.1 Chloroflexota bacterium
CAGGACCTGCGCCTGGATGGACACGTCCAGCGCAGAGACCGGCTCATCGCACACGAGCAGGTCAGGCTCTAGCACCAGCGCCCGGGCGATGCCGATGCGCTGACGCTGCCCGCCGGAAAACTCGTGGGGATAGCGGCGCGCCTGGAAGGACTGGAGGCCCACCAGATCCATCATCCGCACCACCTTGGCGCGCCGTTCCGAGGGAGAACCAAGGTGGTGGATCCGGAGCCCGTCGCCGATGCTTTCCCCGACGGGCGCGCGCGGATCCAGGGACGCGTACGGGTCCTGGAAGACCACCTGCATCCGCCGCCGGTACGGTTTGAGCGCCGAACCATGCAGCCGAGCGATGTCGCGGCCGTCAAACCAGATCTGGCCGGCGGTGGGCTCGATGAGCCGCAACAGGAGCCGGGCCACCGTGGTCTTGCCGCAGCCCGACTCGCCCACCAGGCCCAGGGTTTCGCCCCGCCGGATGGTGAAATCCACCCCGTCCACGGCCTGGACCACGCCAGTGCGCCGCTGAAGGAGTCCGCCGGAGATGGGGAACTGCTTGACGAGGCCGCGTACGTCCACAAGCGGCGAGTCGGCCGCACCTGCGGCGACCCCCCCGGCTGATGGTTCGGCGCCCGGCGCCTTGTCGCCCGTCAGACCGGTCACCTCGGCGCACCCGCCGCCGGCACGTCCGACACCATCACCGCGCCCGCGGTGACCGGCGGACGCGGCCCGGATTCGCCCGTTGGCCGGCCGAAGACGTCGTGGTAGATCCAGCACCGCACGCTGTGGCTTCCGGCCAGGGGCAGGAACTCCGGGTGGCGTTCGACAGAGAGCTCCGTGACGCCGAACTCGGTCCGCGCGCGGCAGCGCGGAGCGAACCGGCAGCCGGCCGGCAGGTCGATGAGGTTGGGAACATTGCCCGGGATCGTGCTGAGCTCGTCACGGACCGTTCCCATGACGGGGATCGCGCCGATCAGGCCCTGCGTGTACGGATGCCGTGGCTGGCGGAACAGCGTGCGGACGTCCGCCTCCTCCACGATCTCACCCGCGTACATCACTGCGACCCGGTCGCACAACTCGGCCACCACGCCCAGGTCATGGGTGATGAGCAGGATGGCCGTCCCGGTCTCGTGCTGGAGCACGCGCATGAGGTCCAGGATCTGCGCCTGGATGGTGACGTCCAGCGCCGTGGTGGGCTCATCCGCGATCAGCAGTTCCGGCTCCAGGGCAAGTGCCATCGCAATCATCACGCGCTGCGCCATGCCACCCGACAGCTCGTGCGGGTAGGCCTTGATCCGGCGGTCAGGGTCGGAGATGCCCACGATGTGCAGCAGTTCCAGCGCCCGGGTGCGCGCCGCCTTCCGGTCCATCTTCCGGTGGACCTCCAGCACCTCCCCAATCTGCCGGCCCACGTCCATGACCGGGTTCAGTGACGAGGTTGGCTGCTGGAAGATCATCGAGATCCGGTCGCCCCGCAGGCGCCGCATCTCGCCCAGCGGCAGCTTGAGCAGGTCCTCGCCATCGAAGAGGACCTGGCCGGCCTCGATCCGGCCCGGTGGTGCCACGAGGCGCATGATCGAGAGCGAGGTCACGCTCTTGCCGCAGCCTGATTCGCCGACAAGTCCCACGATCTCGCCACGATCCACGTGGAAGTCAACGCCGGTGACCGCACGAACCACGCCGTCGCGCGTGTGGAACGAGGTCGTCAGGCCCTTCACGTCGAGCAACCGGCCCGTGCGCGATCGATCGCGTGCCGCCCCGGTCGGCGGGAGGTCTTCGATGGTCTGGGTCGAGGTGGCGCGCCGCCCGAACCGTGCCGTCATCGGTTCAGCCTTGGGTCAAGGGCGTCCCGGAGCCCGTCACCCAGGAGATTGAACCCGAAGACCGTCAGTGCGAGCGCAATGCCCGGGAAGAAGATGAGATGCGGCGCGGTGAACAACCGGCCGCTCTCCTGGCCGATCATGGAGCCCCATTCGGCCAGTGGCGGCTGAGCGCCCAGGCCCAGGAAGGAGAGGGCGGCTACGTCCAGGACCGCGCTGGCGATCCCGAGGGTGGCGGCCACCACGAGGGGCGTGACGGCGTTCGGGAGGATCCGGCGAAAGATGAGGCCGAAGGCGCTCTCGCCGAGGGCGCGGGCGGCAGTGACGTAATCGCTCTCCTTCACGGACAGGACCGATGCCCGCATGATCCGCGCGTAGATGGGGATGCCCACGATGCCGATCGCCAGCTGCGCGTTGATCAGGCTCTGGCCCAGCGCGGTCACGATGCCGATCGCCAGCAGGAGGGCCGGGAAGACCAGCAGGACATCCATCGTCCGCATGATCAGGTTGTCCGTCCAGCCGCCCACGTACCCGGCAAGGAGACCCAGCAGTGCGCCGATCAGGATCGCAAAGCCAACCGTGATGAACCCCACGAACAGCGAGACGCGCGTGCCGTGGATGACGCGGCTGAATTCGTCGCGGACGTTGCTGTCCGTCCCCATCAGGTGCTCTGGTTCCGTGGCCGGGCAGCCCAGGAGATGGATGCACGGCGGCGACGATTTGGTCACGCCCTGCTCCACCCCGATGAGGACCTGGTCCGGGGTGGATCCGGCCAGCTGATCCGCGAAGACGGCGATCACCACGAAGAACCCCAGGATGAGCATCCCCACCACGGCATTCCGCTGGTGAAGGGCGTTCCGCATCGTGTCCCGGAGCACGCCCGAGGCGGCATGGGCATCTCCGGGCAGGGCCATTCCCGGCTCAACAGGCGCGGACGCGGCGGTCATTGCGTCACGAAAGCCGGATCCGTGGGTCCAGGAACGCATACGAAAGGTCCACGATCAGGTTGATCGCGAGATAGCCCAGGGCGATCACCAGGACGAACCCCTGGACCACCGCGTAGTCGCGCGCCGCGATGGACTCGGAGACAGCGCGACCCACACCCGAGAGGTTGAAGATCGTCTCCGTGAGCACGGCTCCGCCGAGAAGGCTGCCCATCTGGAGCCCGATGATCGTGATGACAGGCAGCATCGCGTTCGGAAGCGCGTGCCGCCGGACCACTCGCTGGTCGGACAGGCCCTTCGCTCGCGCTGTCCGGATGTAGTCCAGTCCGATCACGTCCAGGAGACTGGAGCGCGTGATCCGCGTGATGATCGCCAGCGGGATCGTGCCCAGCGCAATCGCCGGGAGCACCAGGTGCCGCAGGGCATCGGCCAGCACGGACCAGTTGCCGGTCACCAGGGCGTTGAAGGTGGCCATGTTCGAGAAGAAGTCCAGGATCGCGCGTGGGGGGCCGCCCAGGTCCGCCAGGCCCCAGGTCTGGGCGAGCGGTGCGATGGAAATCCCCGGTGACAGTCGCCCGGACGGCGGCAGGGCCAGCGGCGTCCCCTTGAGCAGGATGGCGAATACGAACGCCAGCAGCAGTCCCAGCACGAAGATCGGGATCGAGACGCCCACGTTGGCACCGGCCACCGTGAGGACGTCAATCGCCGAGTTCCGGCGATTCGCGGCGAGAATCCCAAGCGGCACGCCGACCGAGACCGCGAATAGCAGCGCGAACGCCGACAGTTCAACGGTGACGGGCAGGCGCTCCACGAGCAGGCTGGTCACCGATTCGGATGTGCGAAGGGACGCCCCGAGGTCTCCTCGCGAGACCTGTCCCAGGTAGTCGCCGAACTGCACCACGATGGGCCGGTCGAAGCCCTGGCGATGGTTGAAGTCTTCGCACTGCGCCGCGGTGGCACGTTCGCCCAGCAGCGCGTGGCACGTATCGCCGGGCAGCACGCGGTTGAGGAAGAACACCGTCAGCACGATCCCGAAGAGGACCGGGATGGTGAGGAGCAGCCGCCGGACGATGTACCGGGTCAACGGGGGTTCCTCGAGAGGAAGGTGAGAGGGGACGCCGTGGTGACGGCGTCCCCTCGTCTGGTTGCGACCGGCCGCGGGGCCGGCTGGCTACTTGACCGGGGCGTTCAGGAGGCCACCGAAGAGGGCTGGGAAGTAGTCGAACGAGCCGGCGTTGCCGACGTGGTTCGGGTTCTTCACATCCCACAGGGCGGCGTACGTCGCCACGACGTCACTCGCGTCAAACGTGGCGCCATCGGCGAACTTGACGTCCTTGCGGAGCGTGCAGGTCCACACGGTGCCGCCCGCATTGGCCGTGCACTGGGTGGCGAGGTCCGGAATGGCCTCGGTGCCGCCGGCCTTGAACTGGTACAGCGGGTCGTAGATGTTGTAGCAGTTGCGGAGGGAGTCGCCGTCGGACTCGTCCCCGCAGAACAGGCCGGAGGTCTCCGCGTTCTGCTGGAAGACCACCTGGGTGCGGGTGCCCGGCGTGATCGTCCAGAACGGCTCCATGCCGATCGCGGACGGCAGAACGCCGGTGGTGTCAGCCCTGGCCGCCAGGGCGTTCCCGGCGTGGTACAGCGGGATTGCCGGCACATGCTGGGCGATCAGGGCGTTGGCCTGGCCGTAGAGCACGAGGCGCGCCGCCGGATCGACGGTCGTGGACGCCTTGGTGAGTAGATCCGTGAGATCCGTGAAGTGGGCACCGAAGCGCTTGGCCGATCCGATCCCGAAGTGGTAGTCCAGCCAGTTGGTCATGTCCGGGTAGTCGCCGGTCCAGCCCAGGAGGAAGAGCGGGTACTTGCCGGCCGCGGAGTTGGTGATGTAAGCCGCGTTGTCCTCCTGGTGCAGCACCAGTTTGATCCCCAGCGTGGCGAACTGCGCCTGGAGATCCTGCGCCACTCCCGGGGGATTGGCGACGTACTGGCGGACCTTGGGGCGGAAGTAGAGGTCATAGGACTTGGAGAAGTCGAAGCCGGCGGCCTTGAGCAGGTCCTTTGCCTTCGCGACATCCGCGGCGGGCCACGCAGCGCCCTCGCAGCCACCGGCCACGGAGCACGGGGCGAAGTGGTCGGCCACGGTGGACCCCGGTCCCTCGAACGTGTTCACGAGGCGATCCCGGTCGATCCCGATCGCGAGCGCCTGGCGGACCTTCTCGTTGTTCCAGGGGGCGGCGTCCACGTTGAAGCCGAGAAACAGCGTCGTGAACGCCGGGCGCGGGATCAACTGCAGCGAGGCATCGCCCTTGACGGTCTTGGCGTCATCGGGCGACACGTTGTCCATGAAGTCGGCGGTGCCGGCCTGGAGCTCCTGGAGCCGCTTGGCCGCGGTGTCAGACCACTTGATGATGACCGTGGGCGAGATGGGCTTGTTGGCGCCGGAGTAGTTCGGGTTGGCCACCAGGGTGAGGTGGTCGCCGGAGACCCATTCCTTGAGCATGTATGGGCCGGTGCCGTTGGTCAGCCGGACAGCGCTCTTGTCCGCCGCGTGCTTGGTGAGCCAGTCGGAGTCCACGATGCCCTGCGTGGCGAAGGCGATCTTGTCCAGGAATGCCACGTCGCCCTGGCAGAGGGTGAATTCCACCGTGTACTGGTCGACGGCCTTGATCTGGCTCAGCTCGCCCGTGTAACCCGCCGGTGGGTTCTTGCAGTCCACGGCCGCGGCCGGATAACTCTGTGCCGTAAACGGTGCTGCGGTGGCTGGGGCGGCCGTTGCGGCCGACGTGGGGGCCGCGGTGGGCTTCGCGGTGGCGGCTGCGCCGCTACACGCGCTGAGCGCGATGGCGGCCGTCGCGAGCAACGCGAACGGTGCCAGTCGTCTCGGCTTCTGAGACATCCTGCTGATCCTCCTCCACATGTGCTCGCGCGGCGTGGTTCGCTGCGCGAGCGTGACTGTCCGGCGGTGCGATCGCCCGGCAGGCGATCGAGATTCCGTCCGGCGTCGCGGGCCGTTACCGCGGCAATTTCGTTGCCGGCGAGAGCTCTGAGTGGACGCTCCCGAGGATCGCCGGCACGGTTCCCCGTTTCGCGGCAGCCTAGCACTCGCCCAAGGTGGTGCATAGGGCGAGCGTCGCGCCCGTGCACGAGCGATGTGCCTCGGGAGGAGCGTCGCGGCTGTGCCGGTGCGTCGCGCCCACGCGGGTGCGCCCCGTTCGCGCCAACGGCCAGCGCGTGGTGAGCGCTAGACTCGCCCGCGTGAAGCCCCTGCGCATCGCGCTCGCACAGGTTGCCCCGGAACTCGGGCGATTCGACATCAACCTCGATCGCCACCATGCGTTCCTGGCCGACGCCCGGGCCGGTGGTGCCGGCCTGGTGGTGTTCCCGGAGCTCGGACTGACGGGGTACGGGCTGCAGGACCTGGCGGCCGAAGTCGCCATCCGCCTGGACGATCCGCGCCTCGCCGGCCTGGCGGCCGCGACGACCGGCCTGTCGGCCGTGGTGTCCTTCGTGGAGGAATCCGCCGATCACCGCCTGTACATCGCGGCGGCTCTCCTGGAAGATGGCGAGATCCGCCACCTCCATCGAAAGGTGTTCCTGCCCACCTACGGGCTGTTCGACGAGCGGCGGTTCTTCGCGGCGGGCGACATGCTGCGGGCCGTGCCGTCGCGGTTGGGGCCGGGCATCGGCATCGCGATCTGCGAGGACTTCTGGCACCTCACCGTGCCGCAGATCCTGGCCCTGGATGGGGCACAGATCCTGGTCAACGTTTCGTCGTCGCCGGGTCGGGACCTCGCCACCACGAGCGACGTGGGCCTCGGGACGGCGACCTCGTGGCGAACCCTGATGCGCACCTACGCGCAGCTCACGACGAGCTTCGTGGTCTTCTGCAATCGGGTGGGCGTGGACGAATCCATCTCGTTCTGGGGTGGATCGGAGGTGATTGCGCCGACCGGCGCCGCGCTGTTCTCCGCTCCGCTGTACGACGAGGGCCTGTTCTTCGTGGACATCGACCTCGACGATGTGCGCCGTGAGCGGATCGCGCTGCCGCTCCTGCGCGACGAACGGCCGGAGTTCCAGGTGCGCGAGCTTGCTCGCATCGTCGCGGAGCGAGCCGGGCTCGCCGCAGACTCCACGGCCGAGGCAGGTGCGGAGCCCGGGCTGGACGTTGCTGCCGGTGCGTCGGCGGGGAGGGGAGCGTGACGCTGCCGACCGGCGGGGGACCGCCTGGATCCGCCCCGGGTGGGCTCGTGCTCGAGCCGATGCAGGTTGTCGCGAACGACGCGGGACCACTGTTTAAGCTGGCGCCCGAACTGGCGATCGACACGGACGTCGCCCGTCGCGTGACCTCCGAGTTCATCCGCGGGCAGCTCCGCCAGGCCGGTTTCGAGCGGGCCCTACTGGGCCTCTCGGGAGGCATCGATTCGGCCCTCGTGGCGTTTCTCGTGGCCGAGGCAATCGGGCCTGACCGTCTGCTCTGCATCTCGATGCCGTACGCGACCTCCTCGCGGGAGTCGTTGACCGACGCGGAGGACGTCGTTCGGCGCCTGGGCTGTGCCCATCGGACGATCGAGATCACGCCGATGCTCGAGGGGTACTTCGGCAGCGGCGATGAAGGAGTGCCGGGGGCTGCACCGGACGCGGCGGCGGCGAGCCCGCTGCGCCGGGGCAACTTCATGGCCCGGATGCGGATGGCCGTGCTGTACGACCAGTCCGTGCCGTGGGGCGGCCTCGTGGTGGGGACCGGCAACAAGACCGAGGGACTGATCGGCTACACGACGCACTTCGGGGACGACGCCTCGGCGTTCAATCCCATCGGTGACCTGTATAAGAGCCAGGTCCGGCAGCTTGCCGTCGCAGTGGGCGTCCCCGACGGGATCATCCGGAAGGCGCCCTCCGCCGACCTCTGGCCCGGCCAGACCGACGAGGCCGAAGCGGGCTTCTCCTACCCGGAGCTGGACCGGCTGCTGTTCTGGCTCATCGACCGGCGCCGGTCGCCGGACGACCTGGCGGCCATGGGGTTCGCGGCGGCGACGGTAGAGCGCGTCACCCGGCTGATCGCTGCCGCCGAGTTCAAGCGGCAGGTGCCGCCGATCGCCAAGCTGGGCCCGCGCACTCCGGGCATCGACTACCTCTACCCGCGGCGGCGACCCGGCTCAGCGCGGCGCTGACCCGCCGTGGCGCGTGGCAGGCAGGCGAAACCGGTCGTTGGGGCCTCCGACGACCCTCCGGCACCGGTCGACATCGGCGGGCCTGGACAGCGCGGGCGCAACGGCGGCCGAGGGCAGCTGTTCGTCGTCGCAACACCGATCGGGAACCTCGGTGACGTGACCCTGCGGGCCCTGGAGGTCCTGCGAGCCGTCGACCTGATCGCCGCGGAGGACACCCGGCACACGCGGCGACTGCTCGACCGCCACGCGGTCGCCGGCCGGCTGATCTCCTACCACGCGCGGAACGCGGCGTCGCGAGGCCCGGAGCTGCTCGCGCGACTGGACGCGGGGGAATCGATCGCGCTGGTGACGGACGCCGGGACGCCCGGGGTCAGCGACCCGGGGGCGGACCTCGTGCGCGAGTGGGGTGCCCAGGGCGGGTCGGTCGTCCCGATCCCGGGCGCGTCTGCGGCCCTGGCGGCGATCTCGGCTACGGGCATCGCCGGGCCGCGCTGGTCGTTCGAGGGGTTCCTGCCGCGTTCGGGCAGCGAGCGACGGGAACGGCTCGCCCGCCTCGCCGCGGACGAGCGGGGCGCCGTCCTGTTCGAGGCGCCAAGCCGACTGGCGGCGACGCTGCGCGACCTGGCCGCCGTCTGCGGCGATGCACGCGCCGCCGCCGTCTGCCGGGAGCTGACCAAGCTCCACGAGCAGATCGTGCGCGGGTCCCTGTCGGAGCTGGTTGCGCGCGCTGCAGCTGGCCAGATCGATCCGCGTGGAGAGCTCGTCATCGTCCTGGGCGAACGTCGTGAACCGGGTCCCGGAGACGACCCGGGCGGCATCGCGGACCGCCTTGCGGCGGCCATCACGGAGGTCGAGCGACTCGTCGAATCCGGAGTTGCGCGGGGCGACGCGGCGCGACGCGTGTCGGCCTCGACGGGCATTCCCCGCCGCGACCTGTACCGGCCGGTGGGTCCACCGGCGGGTGCCTGAGTACCCGCGTTCGCCGCCGACGGCGCCCGGGGCAGCTTCGCGGCCGTGAAACCGCGCCCACGGGATGACACCCCTGACCGATCCGGCGAGGGATCGGCGGCGGCCGCCGAGGGGAGGAGCGGCCGCCGCCCGATCGACGGGGGTGGGTGCGAAATCGGGGCGGAGGCTACGCGGCGACCTCCTCGCCCTCGGGGATGGGGTCCTCGGCGGGGACGGGCTGCCGCTCCGTGAGCGGCTCCTCGCCGAGCTTGGCGGCCTGCTGTTCCAGGTTGTGTGCGGCAGCCTCCGCGTCGTAGTCCTTCTTCCGGCGGCCGCCGAGCATCTCGACCCGCTCCGCCACGACCTCCGTCTTCCAGTGGCGAGCCCCGCGGTCGTCATCCCACGAACGCGTCTGCAGGCGGCCTTCGATGGCGACCTGCTGGCCCTTCGTCAGGTACTGGCCGCAGATCTCCGCCAGCTTCCCCCACGTCACCACGTTGTGGAACTCCGACTTCTCCTGGCTCCTGACGTATTCGTTCGTCGCGAGCCCGAACTGAGTGACTGCCCGGCCGCTGGCCAGGTTGCGCAACTCCGGGTCGCGGGTGAGGCGCCCGGTCAAGAGGACCACGTTCACGGTCCCAGATCTCCTTCCCGACCGACCCCTGTCATGGGGCCGGCCCTGCGTCGAGCGGCGGTGGGAAGACCATAGCGAGCAGCGCTCATCGCGCAGTTATCGGCGCCTCACCTCCGACGTTGCTGGCCGGAGGCGCAGACGCGCGAGGGGCGCGAACCGGCCACTGTCCGCACGAATGGGCGTGGCGCGCGAACCTCACCGTCGAAACGATCCAGGTCCAGAGCACCCGGTGAACCGCGACCGACGTCAGCCCGCGACGGCCTCGTGGTGCTCGAAGGGTTCGGCCGTTCTTCCGTCGCCCGCTTCATCACCGGGCCGGCGGCGACGCGGGGCGGCGAGAATCGGCTGGGCAGGTTGTGATGCCACGATCGCCGGATCGATCCGAGGCGGTTCGCTCGCATAGATGTCGCAGAAGAGCCCTACCAGTTCGGGGTCGAACTGGGTGCCCGCGTGGCGGCGGAGTTCCTTGATCGCGGCGTCATGCGAGACAGCGCGCCTGTATGGGCGATCGTGCGTCATCGCGTTGTATGCGTCCGCGATCGCGACGATCCGCGCCCCCAGCGGAATGTCGTTCGAACGCAGTCCGAACGGATACCCGTGCCCGGAGTACCGCTCGTGATGGTGAAGGATGATCGGGATCGCGTCCTTGAACGAGGCGGCCTGCTCGAGGATCACCTGGCCGATGCGCGGGTGCTGGACGATCGTCCGCCATTCGGTGGAGTTGAGTCCCGACGGTTTGGCGAGGATCTCGTCCGGAACGGCCACCTTGCCCACATCGTGAAGGAGGGAGGCCACGCGCACGCGTTCCACCTCCGCCTCGGGAAGCGCCAGCTGGTTCGCCATGCGGACGGCGATCGTCGCAATCAGCGCGGATGGCTGGGTGCCGCCCCCTGCGAACGGGTCCGGCGAGATCAGGGACGTCAGCGCAGCCTGTGCGGCTTCGCGCGCGACTCTGCCGGCCTGCTGGGCCATCGCGCGGCCGGCCTGGGAGATTGGAGCGCGCGGGATGCGCGCGTCCTCGTCGGGCTCGGCGAACACGTAGACCTGGTTGCGGCCCAGCGATTTGGCCGAGTACATCGCGGCGTCAGCATCCCGCGCGAGGGAATCCACGCGAAGCGCCGACCCTTCGCCGCCGGCGATCCCGATGGACACGGTCACGTGGAGGTCGGGATTCCCGTCCACCGCGAACCCCTCGCGCTGGACCAGGTTCCTGAGCTTCTCGGCCAGAACGGCCGCGTATTCAACGCCGGTCTCCGACAGGAGCAGCATGAACTCTTCGCCGCCATACCGGCCCACGAGGTCCGTGGATCGCAGGTTGGCGTTGATGATCTGGGCAACGCCGCGCAGGACGATGTCGCCTGCGGCGTGACCGTAGGTGTCGTTCACGGCCTTGAAGTGGTCGATATCCACGAAGCCCACGGAGAACGGCCGGTTATAGCGACTCGCGCGCTCGACCTCCGTGAACAACGTCGCGAGCAGTTGCTGGCGGTTGGCAACCCCGGTGAGCTTGTCGATGGTGGCCGCGTCCTGCTTCGCGGCCATCACCGCGGCGATGCCGTTGATGGCTGCCGCAAGCCGCCCATCGAGACCGCCTCCGCGCTCCGACACGCGGACGTCGAGGTGGCCTTCCGCGATCTTCTCGGCCGCACGGATGAGGCGCCCGAACCAGAGGCGCATGTAGATCCACACGACGACCGAGGTGGCGCTGATCGCCGCGATGGCTGCAAGTGCAGCCTGGATCCCGTGCCACGTCCCGTCGTCGACCCATGTCTGGGGCGACATTCGGGGTTCGAACCACAGGGCCGCCAGGGCAATCGGGCTGAGGAATCCCAGACCCGCCAATAGACGCATCACGGCTCGAACACTAGCCCGTGCGAAATCGCTCGGACGACTTGCCGAAGGTACCGCGAGGGCAAGTGAAAGGTCACGTGCTTCCGGGCCCAGCGGTGCCGTGCGGCCGTGCCGGGCCGTGATCAGGAGCCGCACCGACGGTGCCGTGCTCTCGGGTCGAGCGGTGCCGTGCTCTCGGGTCGAGCGGTGCCGGCGATTCCGCATACCGGCGCCACGTAGTCGTGCGACGACTCGTATCGGGCTCGGCGCCACGATTGGCCGTCACCCAGTCTTGTGGCCAATGGTATGTGCCCGTGGCAGCGGTATGGCCGGAGCGACTGCCCGCATTCGTGCGTGCGATCGGTGCCCGGGCGCCTGCACAGACTGACATTGGGCGTCTTCCAGTCGTGCCTTGACTGAGTGACGAAATCCGAGGCAAGGGCCGGCCGAGATCCATTTGTTCGACGGCCAGCGTGACCGCAGGCATCCGTGCCGCGCCCCATCCACTCGCGCCGCGTCGCACTCCGAACGCACCTCGGTGCCTGCTATACTTCGCAGCCTCCTCCCGAGGTTCTCTCTCGAGGTCCAGCCTGTGTCAGGAATCGAACGAATCGCCCCTTGAGCCGGTCGCGAACAGTCCAACAGGCTCGCCCCGGAGACGTCGCTCGGGGACAACGGGAGCACTCTATCCAGGTCCCCGGCCAATCGGTCGAGGGCCTTTTGCTTTGTCGAACGGGGAGGATCGGCTGATGCCGGCGACCGTGATCGTCGGCCTCCAGTGGGGCGACGAAGGGAAGGGCAAGACCACGGACTGGCTTGCCGAGAACGTGGCTATGGTTGTCCGCTACCAGGGTGGCGACAACGCCGGTCACACCGTCGTCCTCGGCGAGGAGGTCTTCAAGCTTCACCTGGTGCCGTCCGGCGTGCTGTATCCGCACATCACGTCGGTCGTGGGTCCGGGCGTCGTCGTGAACCCGCAGACGCTCATCGAGGAACTGGACGGCCTGATCGCCCGTGGCGTTGACGTGGACCGGGTCCGCGTCAGCAAGGCGGCGCACGTCGTGATGCCGTACCACATCGCCCTGGACAAGGCACTCGAGATGCGTCTCGCCGGTGAGGCCGTGGGCACAACCCACCGGGGCATCGGGCCGGCCTATTCGGATCGCGCCCTGCGGATCGGCCTCCGGATGGAGGACCTGCTGGACCCGGCGCTCTTCCGCCACAAGCTCGCTCGAACGCTCCCCGACAAGAATGCGGGCCTGGCTCGGACCCCCGGAATGCCCACCTTCGATCTCGAGGAGCTGGTGGACAAAGCGGCCACGTGGGGCCGACGTCTCAAGCCACACCTCGCCGACACGACCTGGCTCGTCCAGGACGCCCTGGCGCGCGGCGAGCTGGTACTGCTCGAAGGCGCGCAGGGCACATTGCTCGACATCGACCACGGCTCGTATCCCTTCGTGACGTCCTCCAACCCGATCGCGGGCGGCGCGTGCACCGGCGGCGGGATCGGCCCGCTCCAGGTGGACGAGGTGATGGGCGTCATGAAGGCGTATTCCACCCGCGTCGGCTCAGGGCCGTATCCCACGGAGCTCACGGACGAGATTGGCCGCGGCATCGCGACGCGGGGCCGCGAAGTGGGAACCACCACGGGCCGTCCGCGCCGCGTCGGATGGTTCGACGCGGTGTCACTCCGCTATGCGGTGGCCGTCAACAGCGTCTCGTCGATCATGTTGAACAAGCTCGACATCCTCTCGGGCATCCCGGAGCTGTTGCTCTGCGTGGCGTACGAGGTGGACGGCGAGCGGATCGAGACCTGGTCCTCCAGCGCGGATGTCCTGGCGCGTGCGAAGCCCATCTACGAGCGTTTTCCGGGCTGGTCGGAGGAGATCTTCGCGGTGCGCGCACTCAACGATCTCCCCGAGAACGCCCGCCGCTACGTCAGCGCGCTGGAGCAGCAGGCGGGCGTGCCCATCGCCCTGATCTCCGTGGGGCCGGAGCGGACGCAAACGATCGAACGTGCGGCCCGGCCCTTCCGACGGGGCATTCCCCGGCCGCCGGCGATCGGATAGCGCCCGTGTCTCCGCCGATCATGCCGACGCGAATCCTCGTCGTCGGCAGCGGTGGCCGCGAGCATGCACTCGCGTGGAAGCTCGCGAACGAGCCGGGCGTGAACCGGGTCGTGGTGGCACCCGGCAGTGACGGCATCAGTCTTGAGGCGCGGGTCGTCTGCGTGCGCGAGGTGGACCCGCTGGACGTCGGCGCACTGGTCGCCCTCGCCCGCCGCGAATCCGTGGAACTTGCAGTGATCGGGCCGGAGGCGCCGCTGGCCGGCGGTGTGGCCGATGCACTCGTCGCCGCCGGCATCCCCACGTTCGGTCCCACGGCAGCGGCCGCGCGGATCGAGACTTCGAAGGCGTTCTGCCGTTCGGTCGCTGAGGCGGCCGGTGTGCCGATGGCCCGGGGCGGAGCGTTCTCGTCGTCGGCGGCCTCCCTCGCGTTCGCCCACTCGCTGGCGGCCGATGGGCACGGCGTCGTCGTCAAGGCGGACGGCCTGGCGGCCGGCAAGGGCGTCACGGTCTGTGACGACCTCGAAGAAGCTGACGCCGCGATCGGCGCGTTGTTCGCGGAGGACCCCGGAGCCCGCGTGGTGATCGAGGAACGCCTCGTGGGGCCGGAGGCCAGCGTGATCGCCCTGACCGGCGGGCGCGTCGCTCTCGCCCTTCCGCCGGCCCGCGACCACAAGCGGTTGCTCGACGACGACCACGGCCCGAACACCGGCGGCATGGGCGCATACAGCCCCCTGGCCGACCTGCCCGACGCGGAGGCGGACCGCCTGCTGGAGCAGTTCCACCTGCCGATCCTGGCCGAACTGGCCGCCCGGGGCACGCCCTTCTGCGGGGCCCTGTATGCCGGGCTCATCCTGACGGCTGCCGGGCCGCGCCTGCTCGAGTGCAACGCGCGCTTCGGCGACCCGGAAACGCAGGCGCTTCTGCCCCGGCTCGGGATTGCCCTGGGGCCGCTGCTGCTGGCGGCCGCGCGGGGCACCCTGGCCGCCGAGCGCAGGCGTCTGGGAGCGGCGGTGCTGCCCACGACGCGGAACGCCACTGTCGCCATCGTGCTTGCTGCCGCCGGTTATCCCGGGAACCCGCGACGCGACGACCTGATCGAAGGCGTCCAGGCTGCGCAGGGGCATGCGCTCGTCTTCCACTCGGGCACACGCCGTGACCCGGACGGCGCCTGGCGGACCAGCGGCGGGCGGGTGCTGTCTGTCGTGGGCCGCGGGGCGGATCTGCACGAGGCCCGCGAGGAGGCCGAACGCGCTGCGGAGGCCATCGACTTCCGCGGGGTCCAGCGCCGTCACGACATCGCGGCACTCGCCACGCCCGCGGGGGCACGCACATGATCCGCCGCTACACGCTGGCCGAGATGGGGGCGATCTGGGGCGAGCAGGCCCGGTTCGAGCAGATGCTGCGTGTCGAGATCGCCGTGGCGCGCGCCCAGGCGAAGCGCGGCCTCGTGCCGTTGGACGTGTTCGAGGCCATCGAGGACCGCGCCACCGTGAACGTGGAGCGCATCACCGAGATCGAGCGGACCACGGATCACGACGTGATCGCGTTCGTCTCGCAGGTGGCCGAATCGATCGGAGCGGAGGGCCGCTTCCTCCACCTCGGACTGACCAGCAGTGACGTGGTCGACACGGCGCTCGCGCTCCAGTTGCAGGCCGCCGGCCAGCGACTCCTCCTGGACGCGGACAACCTGGTTGCGGCGCTCGTCGCGCGGGCCCGCAGTGAAGCGGACACCGTCATGATGGGCCGGACCCACTCCGTGCACGCCGAGCCGACCACGTTCGGGCTCAAGATCGCCGGCTGGGCCTTCGAACTGGATCGTGACCGTACGCGACTCCGGGCGGCCGTGGACGAGATCGCGACGGGCAAGATTTCCGGACCGGTGGGGACGTACAGCCACCTCGACCCGGACCTGGAAGCAGAGGTCCTGGCGGACCTGCGCCTGCGCGTGGACCCGGTGTCCACGCAGATCGTCCAGCGCGACCGCCACGCTGCGCTCCTCGCGGCCATGGCGATCACCGGCGGCTCCCTTGAGCGCTTCGCAACGGAGATCCGGAACCTCCAGCACACGGAGATCGGGGAGGTCATGGAGCCCTTCCGGGCCGGCCAGAAGGGTTCCTCGGCGATGCCGCACAAGCGCAACCCCATCCTCGCGGAGCGGATCGCTGGCCTCGCGCGCCTGCTGCGCGGCTACGCCGTGACGGCCCTCGAGAACCAGCCGCTGTGGCACGAGCGCGACATCAGCCACTCCAGCGCGGAGCGCGTGATCCTGCCCGACGCCACGATTCTCCTCGACTACATGCTGGTCCGCATGACGGGCCTGATCGAGGGTCTCGTGGTCCGGAGCGAGCGGATGCGCGAGAACATCGAGCGCGGCCTCGGGCTTCACGCCAGCAGCCGCGTGCTTGTCGCGCTGGTGGAGGACGGCGGGTTGTCCCGCGAGGATGCCTACGCGGTTGTCCAGCGCGCGTCCCTGCGTGCCGCGGACGAGCGCCGGCCGTTCCTCGAACTGCTCGCCACGGATTCGCTGGTCGCGAGCCATCTCACGCTTTCCCAGCTGGACGCGTGCTTCGACGACGCGGCATTCCTCGTCCACGTGCCCGAACTCATCGGCCGGCTCGACCGGCTGGACCCGTTGGCGAATGCCGCCAACTGAGGCCCGGTCCGCCGCGTTCATCCGCTCCGGCAAGGTCCGTGACCTGTACGACCTTGGGCCGGACCGGATCCTGCTCGTCGCCAGCGATCGCATCAGCGCATTTGACGTGATCCTGCCCACGCCCATCCCGGACAAGGGACGCGTGCTCACCGGGCTCTCGCGCTACTGGTTCGCGAAAACGGGCGGCCTGGTGCCGAACCACCTGCTCTCGAGCGACCCCGCGGACCTCCCCTCGGGCTGGCAGGGCGATCCGGCAGACCTCGCAAACCTGCGGGGCCGGATGATGATCGGCCGGCGGGCGACACCCCTCCCCATCGAGGTGATCGTGCGGGGCTATCTCTCGGGAACCGGCTGGAAGGACTACCGGGCCACCGGGACGGTGTGCGGCATCCCGCTGCCGGCTGGGCTCCGTGAGAGCGACCAGCTGCCCGAGCCGCTGTTCACGCCGTCGACGAAGGAGTCCGCGGGCACGCACGACCGCAATATCGACCTCGCCGAAACGGTGGCGCTGTTGGGCGGCGGCGCGACGGGGCGTGACCTGGCGGACCGTGTCCGTCGATCTGCTTTGGCCCTCTACCGTCACGGGTCCGCGCGCGCGGAAGCCGCGGGGATCATCCTGGCCGACACGAAGTTCGAGTTCGGCCTGCGGCCGGACGGGGAGCTCCTCCTGATCGACGAGGTGATGACACCCGATTCAAGCCGGTTCTGGGAAGCCGCCGCCTACGAGCCGGGGCGCGCCCAGGCGAGCTACGACAAGCAGTTCGTGCGGGACTGGCTGGAGTCCGCCGGCTGGGACAAGCGTCCTCCGGCCCCCGAGCTTCCGGCGGCCGTCGTGGACGGCACGCGCGGGCGTTACATCGAAGCCTTCGAGCGCCTCACCGGCGCCCATTTCGTCCGGTACCGTGAAGAGGACGTGATCGCCCGATGAGCCCGCAGCCGATGACCACCATCAGGTTCGCCGTCAACGTCACGCCCCGGCCCGGGATCCTCGATCCGCAGGGCCGTGCCGTCGAGCAGAGCCTGCCCCACCTCGAGATCAGCGGGGTCACCGGCGTCCGTGTCGGGCGGCGCGTCGAGCTCACCGTGACGGCGCCCTCGGAAGAAGCCGCCCGCGCCGTGGTGGATCGCCTGGCGCGCGAGCTGCTCAGCAACCCGTTGATCGAAGCCTACGAGATCGAAGTGCTGGGCGACCCGGGTGCCCGGATCACGGAGGCCCACGGGTGAGCGTCCGCGTCGGCGTCGTTGTGTTCCCGGGGTCGAACTGCGACACGGACACACTGCGCGGGCTGGAGCTTGTCGGGGCGGAGTCGGTCGCGTTGTGGCACGAATCCGCGGACCTCCAGGGCGTCGCGGCCGTCGTCCTGCCCGGCGGCTTCGCGTACGGCGACTACATCCGGGCCGGCGTGATCGCGCGGTTCTCGCCGGTCATGCGCTCCGTGTCGGCCTTCGCGGCCGCCGGCGGCCTGGTCCTGGGAATCTGCAACGGGTTCCAGGTCCTCGCGGAGGCCGGCCTCGTCCCGGGCGCGCTCCTGCGCAACCGGACACTCCGCTTCGCCGGCCGGTGGATCTCTGTTGCAGCCACCCGGGACGACACGCCGTTCACCCGCGGCGCGGCGCCAGGCGCGCCCCTTCGGATGCCCGTCGCCCACGGCGAGGGCTGCTACTTCGCCGACGATGCGACGCTGGACGACCTCGAGCGCAACGGCCAGGTGCTGTTCCGTTACGTGGATGCCGCCGGTCGGGTCCCCGCGGACCCGGCCGATCCCGCGAACCCGAACGGGTCGCTGCGGGCGATCGCCGGCGTGATGAACCGGGCCGGCAACGTCGCAGGGCTCATGCCGCATCCGGAACGTGCCGCGGAGGGCGTGCTGGGATCGGATGACGGCCGCCGGCTGCTCCAGTCACTCGTGGACAGCGCGGCCGAACGGGCCCGTGCCGGCCGTCCGCCCGAGGTCGCGGTCGCGTGACCACCACGAGCACGACGCCCGATCGTACGACCGGGACCGGGACCGGGACCGGACCGCCGTCTGCCGCTGCGCGGCCGACCGTGCCGCTGCACCGCCAGCTGGGCGTCACGGACGACGAGCTTCTCGCGATCGGGGACCGGCTGGGCCGCGCACCCAACGATCTCGAACTGGCGATCTTCAGCGTGATGTGGAGCGAGCACTGCTCGTACAAGAGCTCCAAGCCGCTGCTGGCCACCCTGCCGACGCGGGGAGAGGGCGTCATCGCCGGCCCGGGCGAGCAGGCGGGCGTGATGTCCATCGGTGATGGGCTGGCGGTCGCCTTCAAGATCGAGTCCCACAACCACCCGAGCGCGGTGGAGCCCTACCAGGGCGCGGCAACCGGCGTGGGCGGCATCCTGCGCGACATCTTCGCGATGGGTGCGCGGCCCATCGCGGTCCTGGACGCACTCCGGTTCGGTGACCCGGGAGACGCCCGGACGCGCCACCTCGTCGATGGCGTGGTCCGCGGTGTCGGCGGCTACGGCAACTGCGTGGGTGTTCCCACGGTGGGGGGCGAGCTCGTCTTCGACCCCTCCTACCAGGCCAAC
>JANPDJ010000286.1:0-3301 GCA_031431395.1 Chloroflexota bacterium
ACCCACCGTGTCGGTCACGATCGCGATCTGGCCGTCGCCCAGTTTGACCTGGCGGCTGGTGGGATCGAGCGTGGCGAAGAGCTTGTCCTCCGCGCGAGCCACCTCCGACCCGACCAGGGCGTTCAGCAGCGAGCTCTTGCCGGAGTTCGTGTACCCGACGATCGCGACGCTGGAGAACAGGCGCCGATCGCGCCCGCGCGCGGCCGTCCGGCGCTGCTGACGGACCAGCTCAACCCGCTCCTTCATCTTCTTGATCCGATCGCGGATGAGCCGCCTGTCCGTTTCCAGCTGTGATTCGCCGGGACCGCGTGTCCCGATGCCGCCGCCGGTGCGGGAAAGGTGGGTCCACAGGCGCGTCAGGCGCGGCAGCTGGTATTCGAGCTGCGCGAGCTCCACCTGGAGACGGCCCTCGTGGGTCTGCGCGTGCTGGGCGAAGATGTCGAGAATCAGCCGGCTCCGGTCGATCACCTTGACGTTCAGCAGCCCTTCGAGCGCCTTGAGCTGGCCTGGCGACAGTTCATCGTCGGCAACGAGGAGGGTGAAGCCGGTCTCACTCTTGGCGTGGAGCAGTTCTTCCGCTTTGCCCTTGCCCACGTACCAGTTCGGGTCGATGTGGCGGCGGTTCTGCCATTCGGCGCCCACCACCTCTGCACCGGCCGTCACGGCCAGGCTGGCGAGCTCGTTGATGGACTCCTCGGCCGTCCAGCCGGAATCGTCGCCCGAGTCCACCGCGACGAGGAACGCCTTCTCGGCCGGCGGCTTGAGACTGATCAGGTTCCGTTGGGTCATGCGCGGGCAAGGATAGTGGGTCGTCCCGGAACGCCCGAGATTGCCTGCCGTGTCGGCATTGGGCGGCGAAGCGGTCGTCCCCGCATCTACCATGACATCTTCGATGCGAACCCGACTGGACGTCATGATGCTCATCGTCGCGGCGCTCCAGGCCGCGTTCGGCGCGTTCCTGCTGATCCGGCCGCAGTTGAATCCTCGATCTCTGGCCGTTCCCCGGCACGACCGAGCTGACATTCCTCTTTCTCGCGTCGATCTTCGCGGCGGCAGCCGGGTCGACGGCGTGGTCGGCCCTGCTCGGGGAGCCCGCGTCGTACGTCGGGATCGCGCTGGACTACCTGGCGATATTCGGTCCGATGGCCGCCTACCTGATCGTGCTGGAGCCAGCGCGCGGTGGCGGCGCCAGCGCCTTTCTGCTCGCGTTGGTTGTGACATGCGGGTTCGGGGTGTGGCTGTTCTGGCGCACGTATCGGCTGCCGTTGACCGACCGGCGGCCGACGCCGCGGCCGCTCCTGGCGTCGTTCGTGGCGTTCGTTCTCCTGCTGCTCGTGACCAGTGGCGTGCTGCTTGCGAATGTGCCGAACATCCTGCCGTGGCTGGTCACACCCGAGCTGTCCGTGATCGCAGGACTGATCTTCCTGGGCGCCGCGACGTACTTCGCCTATGCCCTGCTCCGCCGCGGCTGGTCGAACGCCGGCGGTCAGCTCGCCGGCTTTCTCGCGTACGACCTGGTCCTGATCCTGCCGCTGCTGGCACGCATCCCCAGTGTGCCTGACAAATGGCGGCTCAGCCTCGTGGTCTACATCGCCATCCTGCTATCGAGCGGAACGTTGGCTGCCTGGTACCTGTTCGTCAATCGGGTCACGCGGATTTCGAACCGCCGGCCCCCTTTCGAGGGCCGCTGAGGAACGCTGTGACGGCCGCGACGGCCCAATGCAGCGGGTCGGCGCCCATGGAGGAGTCGAACCAGGCGACACCGGGCTCGCGGCGGAACCACGTTCGCTGGCGCTTCGCGAAGCTGATGTTGTGCTGCGCGTCCTCGGCGATCGCCTGCTCGCGCGTCAGGCGGCCGTCAAGGACCGCGAAGGCCTCCGGGTACCCGATGGCCGAGAGGCTCCGGAGCGTGTCGGGGTAGCCAGCCGCACGGACGGCGGCCGCTTCCTCGATCAGGCCGGCATCGAACTGCTCCCGGGCCCGGCGCGCGATCCATTGGCGGTGCGTTGCCGGCTCAACCCGGAGTCCCAGCCAGAGCGAGGGGCCAAGGTACCCGCGCGGCTCCGGCCGCGGCCGATCACCCTGCAACTCGGCGATCTCCAGTGCCCGCACCACGCGCCGCGCGTTCCGGAGGTCCACGCCCGCGGCAAGCCTCGGGGCGATGCGGCCAAGCCGATCCACCAGGGGCAGCAGGCCACCAGCGCCGAGTTCGCGTTCCAGGCCCGCCCGCCGGACCGCGTCGAACGGGACCTCGTCGAGGGCAAGACCACGCGCAACCGCACGCAGGTACAGCCCGGTGCCCCCCACGAGGATCGCGACACCCCTGCGTCCGGCGATCCCCCGGAGCGCTTCGTCGGCGTGGCGGACGAAATCGACCACGCTGAAGGCGACGTCCGGATCAACAAGGTCGAGGCCGTGATGCGGGATGCCGCCGCGATCCGCGACCGGGACCTTCGCTGTGCCGATATCGAGGCCTCGGTACACCTGCCGGGAATCGGCGGAGATGATCTCAGCCCCGGGGATCGTCCCGGCCAGGCGCAGCGAGAGCCCGGTCTTGCCGGAGGCCGTGGAACCGGCGATCACGATCAGCGGCGGATACAGGATCCGCGCGCCCTCCCCTGTCGGCTCGGCCTCGCCCGACGAGGTCCGGAGCGGCGGCTCGCTCTCACCCGGCGAGGTCCGGAGCTGCATCCCTGCGACGCCATCGGCCCGGGGACTCAGGCGAGCACGCCCCGGAGCGCATATGGACCGGCGTGCGCGATCCGGACCTGTGCCAGGTGTCCCACGAGGCCGGCCGGACCCGTGAGATGCACGAGCCGGTTCTCCCGGTTCCGGCCCGAAAGGTTGACCTCGCCCGGCCGGGGCGGCGCAGCGCGGTCGGCCTCTGCCGTGTCGCCGTCCTCGTGAGCGTGGGTGCGCGCGCGGGTGACCGTGTCGACGAGGACCTCCGTCGTGCGCCCCAGCCAGCTCGTATTCCGCTCCAGGGCAATTCCTTCCTGAACGGCCAGCAGCTCATTGAGGCGCACGCGCTTCTCCGCGGGCGAAACATCATCGGGCAACCGTTGCGCGGGTGTGCCCGGTCGGGGCGAGAAGGCAGCCGCAAACACCGTGTCGTAGCGGACCTGGCGAAGCAGATCGATCGTGCGCTGGTACTGCTCCTCGGTCTCGCCGGGGAAACCCACGATGACGTCCGTGCTCAGCGCGATCCCGGGCACCGCCTTGCGGATGCGCCCGAGGCGTTCCAGGTAGTGCTCGATCGTGTACTGGCGGCCCATGCGGCGCAGCACGCCGTCATCGCCGG
>JANPDJ010000287.1:0-4401 GCA_031431395.1 Chloroflexota bacterium
CGCCCCAGAAGCCGCGCGTCATGCCCGGCCACGGCGACCGGATCGCCAGTTCCCCGACGTCCCCGCGCAACGAGCCGCCCGCCGGATCCACCACGTCCACGCCCATGCCCAGGCACGGCCCATTGAACGACGTGGACCGGATCGGCCGCAGAAGCGTGCAGCCAACGATGCCACCGGCCACTTCGGTCCCGCCCGAGTAGTTCACGATGGGCAGGCGCCCGTCACCGGCGACGCGGAAGTACCACTGCCAGGGATCCGGGTTCCACGGCTCACCGGTTGAGCCGAGGACCCGCAGGGACGATCGATCATGCGACCGGACCGGCTCCTCGCCGTGGACGATCAGCGCACGGACCAGCGTGGGACTGACGCCCAGGTGCGTCACGCGATGGCGCTCCACGATCGCCCAGATGCGGTCCGGCCCTGGGTAGTCCGGGGCGCCTTCGTAGAGGACCAGGCGCGCGCCGTTGAGCGGGGCACCGGCGATCGCCCACGGGCCCATCATCCAGCCGAGGTCCGTGAACCAGAACAGGGCGTCGCCGGGCCGCAGATCGAACGTATGCGCCAGGTCCTGCGCCGTCTTGATCGGGAAACCGCCGTGGACGTGCACGGTGCCCTTGGGAGCGCCGGTCGTGCCCGAGGTGTAGATGACCATGAAGGGCGTTTCGGGGTCGGTCTCGCCCGCCGGCCGCACGTCGCCGGCGTCCACTGCGGCGATCGCCTCGTCCCACCAGCGGTCACGCTTCGGATCGAACGGCACGTCCTCGGTCCTGGGATCGGCGGCCCGGCCGTCCCCGAACCGGCGGACCACCAGGACCCGCCGGACGCCGGGCGCGTCGGCCAGGGCTTCGTCGGCAACCCGCTTCAGCGGGATCACCCCGCCCCGCCGGAAGAAGCCGTCGGCGGTGATCAGGTGCGTGGCATCGAACGCCCGCAGGCGCGAGGCGACGGCCGGCGCGGCGTAGCCCGAGAAGATCGGCGTGAACACCGCCTGGAGCTTGCCGAGCGCCAGCACCGCGACCGCGGTCTCGAGCAGCATCGGCAGGAAGATCCCGACGCGCGACCCCGGGCCCACGCCTTCCGCGGCGAGCATGGCGGCGGCGCGATCAACCTCCTGCTTGAGCTCGGCGCGCGTGAGGCGCCGGACCTCGCCGTCCTCGCCTTCCCAGGCCACGGCCTCGTCCGCCGGGTGGGCAGCGGCAGGCGGATCGACGGCAGCTTCGGCGTAGTTGAACGCTCCGCCACGCCACCAGCGGGCGAACGGCACGCCGCGCGCCAGGTCCAGGACCTCTGTAGGGCGCCGCTGCCACGCGAGGCCAAGATCGTCCACGGCAGCGCTCCAGAACCACGCCGGATCCTCGATGGAGCGCGCCTGCAGGGCGTCGATGTCCGGCAGTCCCAGGCGGCGGATGAACCGGGCCGCGCGTGCTTCCGCGAGGAGCGCCGGGTCCGGGCGCCACGGCGCCTCGGCGTCGGGTCGGGCGAACGAGATGGTCGGGCCGGTGGACATGTCCGGCGAGTATCCCACGCGGTCGCCGGCGGGCGCTCCGGGGCCCGAATGCGCCATCCGCGGCAGAATGGGCCGATGACCGACATCGGCCGGCCCGCCGGCGGCTGGCACATCTCCCTGGGCGATGACGATCGGAGGCGCGAAGCCTTCGAGGCCATGATCGACGACGCGCTCGAGCGCATCCCGTCCCCGGTTCGCGAGCGCCTCGCGACCGTCGCCGTCGTGGCCGAGGACGAGCCGCCGCCCGGGCACGTGCCACCGGGGCAGACACTCCTCGGCCTGTTCCAGGGAGTGCCCCGAACGGCATGGGGCGTGGACAACGCGACGGTCGCCAACAAGATCACCATCTATCGCGGTCCGCACGAACGTCTGCACCGGGATCCGGCCGCCCGGGCCGCGGCCGTGGAGGCGACGGTGTTCCACGAGGTCGCCCACCATTTCGGCATCAGCGACGAGCGGCTGCGCGAGTTGCAGCACGGCTGACCGGGCGAATTGACGGGCGCGCCGGTTCTCCGGGAGAATGGGTGATCTCGGGCGGCTAGCTCAGTTGGTTAGAGCACTTGCTTGACATGCAAGAGGTCACTGGTTCGAGCCCAGTGTCGCCCACCACGCATCACGAATAGGGAACGCGTCGAACGGGACACGCTCCCCGACCATCGGACCTCCAGAGAGCCGGGGGCGCGGCTGAAACCCCCGGCAGGCCAACGTCGGATGAGCACCACCCGCGAGCGGCCGGTGAACCGGCCCGGGATCCGCCCGTGAACGCGGCTTGAGTGCGAGGGCGCCGGCATCGTTTGCCGGGGAACGCCCCCGAACGCGGGTGGAACCGCGGGAGGCACAACCTCTCGTCCCGGGTCGGGCGAGAGGTTTTCGATTCTCCGGAGGTTCACGTCGATGAGCGAACAGCGACACCACGGGTCCGCAGCGGGAGCCGGGGCCGCATCCGCAGCTGCATCCGCAGCCGCATCCACGCCCGCAACGGTGTCCGCGGCGACGGCCGCGCCGGTCGAGGAAGAGGTACTCGAGGCGCCGGCGCGCGGATCGGCTGATGAACTCCTCGACGCCGGCGCCCACACGGAACTGGACGCGATGCGCCATTCGACGGCCCACGTGATGGCGGAAGCCGTGATGGACCTCTTCCCCGGCACTCGGCTGGGCATCGGGCCGGCCATCCACGACGGCTTCTACTACGACTTCCAGTTGTCGCGTGCGCTCACGCCCGAGGACCTCGCGGCGATCGAGGCGCGCATGGCGGACAGCGTGAAGGCCGACCACGCATTCGTGCGACGGGAGATGCCGCCGGACGAAGGCCGCGCGTTCTTCGAGAACCACGGCCAGCCGTTCAAGGTGGAGATCCTGGACGACCTCGCGACACGTTCGAAGCTGTACGGCGAGCCGATGCCGGTCACGACCGTGTACGAGCACGGGCCGTTCGTGGACTTGTGCAAGGGCCCCCACGTTGGCAGCACCGGCAAGATCGGGCCGTTCAAGCTGCTGTCGGTGGCCGGCGCGTACTGGCGGGGCGACGAGAAGCGGCCGATGCTCCAGCGCGTCTACGGGACCGTCTGGCAGAACCGCGAGGACCTCGAGAAGTTCCTCTGGCGGCGCGACGAAGCGCGGAAGCGCGACCACCGGCGCCTGGGTGTCGCACTCGACCTGTTCTCCTTCCACGACGTCTCGCCCGGTTCGGCCTTCTGGCACCCCAAGGGCCAGCGGATCTGGCGAACCCTCGAGACGGCGATGCGCGAACTGCAGGAACGTCGCGGCTACCAGGAGGTGTCCACGCCGATCCTCGTGCACAAGAAGCTCTGGGAGCAGAGCGGCCACTGGAGCCACTACGCGGACAACATGTTCAAGGTGGAGGCCGAAGGGCAGACCTTCAGCCTCAAGCCGATGAACTGCCCCGAGTCCACGTTCATCTACCGCTCCCGCCTGCGGTCCTACCGCGACCTCCCGCTGCGACTGAGCGAATTCGGACGGTTACATCGGAATGAGCGGTCCGGGACGTTGTCCGGCCTCACGCGCGTCCGCCACTTCATCCAGGACGACGCACACATCTACGTGCGCCCGGACCAGTTGCGCGGCGAGATCGAAGCGCTGCTGGGCGAGGTGCGCGAGTCGTACGGCTGGTTCGGCCTGAAGCCGCGCTTCGCGTTCGCGACCAAGCCCGACAAGGCGCTCGGCGATCCGGCGCTCTGGGCGAAGGCCGAAGGACTGATCCGCGAGGCGCTGGATTCGGTCGAACCCGGCAACTACGTCGTCAAGCCGAAGGACGGCACGTTCTACGCCCCCAAGATCGACATCTACATCGACGACGCGCTGGGTCGTGAGTGGCAGATGGCGACGATCCAGGTGGACCTCGTGATGCTGCCGGAGCAGTTCGACCTGACCTACGTCGACGAGAGCGGCGCCCACGTCCGGCCGATGGCCATCCATCGCGCCATCTACGGCTCGCTCGAACGGTTCATCGGCATCCTCGTGGAGCATTTCGCCGGCGCGTTCCCACTCTGGGTCGCGCCCATCCAGGCGGTGGTGATCCCCATCGCCGACCGGCACCTGGACGCCGGCCGCGACCTGGCCACCGTGCTGCGCACTCGGGGCCTCCGCGTGGAGGTGGACGACTCCGACAACCGGATGCAGAACAAGATCCGTATGGCGCAGGAGCAGAAGATCCCGTACATGCTGGTCCTGGGCGACCGCGAGGTGGAGGGCCGCACGGCCTCGCCGCGCACGCGATCCGGCGAACAGCAACCGGCCGAATCCTGGGACGCGCTGGCCGATCGTCTGGCGACGGAGGTCCGCGAGCGGCGGGTGTTGTTCGCGTTCGTTGTGCGCGGGGCGCGTCGTTCGCGCCCCGCGCTCGCGGGGGGGCGGCGGGGCGCGCCGCGCGTGGC
>JANPDJ010000288.1:0-8368 GCA_031431395.1 Chloroflexota bacterium
CGATGCCGGCGGCAGGATCACGTACACGGACCAGGCAGTGGCCCTGGGCATCGCGGACACCGGCTGGGGCTGGGGCACCGCGTTCACGGACATGAACCTCGACGGCAGCCTCGATCTCTACGCCGCGCAGGGGATGCAGGAGTTCATCGGCGCCACGAGCCCGGAGTTGCGGAACCAGAAGGCGCGACTCTTCCTCAACTCCGGCGCCGGCACCTTCAAGCTGGCGCCGCCGGACGGCTGCGACATCCCCGGCGACCAGCGCGCTGCCATTCCGATGGACTTCAACCGCGACGGCGCACCGGACCTCCTCGTGACGCAGGTGGGCTGGTCGACGCAGCTACTGGCGAACACCACGACCGGAAAGGGCTGGCTCACGGTGGACCTCAGCCGCGCCGGGGTCCAGGCGGCCGGTGCCCGCGTCACCGTGACGGTGGGGTCCCGGAAGACGACGCAGCTCGCCCTCTACGGCGGCAGCTACCTGGCCGGCATGCCGATGGAGCTGTACTTCGGACTCGGTGACGCGAAGGGCGCCGACAATGTCACGATCACCTGGGCCGACGGGTCGAGCATTGATCTGGGCGCGATGGCCGGCGAGCGGATCATCCGCGTCACGCCGGCCGGGGTCGTGCCGTGATCGTGGCGCGCATCTTCAACCGGCGACGGGGCCTGAGCGCATCCCGGGCGGGGATCCTCGCGCTCGTGGTGTCCGTGCTCGCGCTGGGGGCCGGAGCCTTCGCGCCGCAGGTCACTCGAGCCGACGCTCCCGCGCACTGGCGCCCCTTCCTGATGACCACCGTCTCGGATGTGCGGCCCGCTCCGCCACCGGCAACCGGCACAGACGCCGATCGGCACGACCTGGACGAGATCGTGGAACTCCAGGCTGCGCCCGGGGATCGTCGCGCCACCGCGATCACGTACTGGGCAGCACAGCCGAGTCCCACGCGCTGGAACGAGATTCTCCTGTCCATCGTCCGCATTGAGAAGGTGAACCCCGTCCGGACGTCCCGCGCGATCGCGCTCCTGAACGCGGCGATCTACGACGCCGTGCTCGCGGCCTGCGACGCCAAGCTCGCGTACCGGCGATCGCTCCCGTCGAGCCGGGACGCGAGAATCCGCAACCTGGCCGTCGCGGACGACATCTCGTCGTACGCAGCCACCGATGCGGCGATCGCCGCGGCCGCCCGAACGATCCTGACCAGCCTGTTCCCGGGCGACGCGGAGACGTTCAGCACAGCGGCCGACGAAGTGGAGATGGTCCGGATCGCGACCGGGATGAACACCCGAAGCGATGTCGCAGCTGGCGAGGCGATCGGTGTTGCCGTGGGCAGGCTGGCCGTCCAGCGCGCGAAGACCGATGGCGCGGACGCGATCTTCAAAGGTTCCGTGCCGGCCTTCCCGGGTGCCTGGGCGCCGGCGAAGCCGTTCGCGAACCAGCTGCCGGATGAGCCCATGGCCGGCACGTGGCGGCCGTGGCTGATGACACGCTCCTCGCAGTTCCGGCCCGGACCGCCGCCCGCCTTCAAGTCCGCCGCCTGGCAGGCCGAGGCCGATGAGGTCCTCTCCGTCGCCGCCAACCTCACCGACGAACAGTTCCGCATCGCCCGATTCTGGGCGGACGGGGCGGGCACGGACACGCCGCCGGGCCACTGGATCCGCTTCGCGATCGCGATGGGCCTGCGCGATCACCTGACCACCCCGGGATTCGCCCGCGTCCTCGCGTACCTCGGCGCGGCCGAGGCGGACGCGTTCATCGCCTGCTGGGACGCGAAGTACGCTTACTGGTCGGGACGACCGACGGGCCTTCTCCCAGGATTCGCGTCGATGATCATCACGCCCAACTTCCCGTCGTACATCTCCGGGCACGCAACCGTTTCCGGGGCGGCATCAGCAGTGCTGGGGGCATTCTTCCCGTCGGATGCCGGCCGCCTCCGTGCCCAGGCAGAGGAGGCAGCCGTCTCGCGCCTCTACGGCGGCATCCACTGGCGCGTGGACAACGAGGTGGGCCTCCGCGTGGGCCGCCAGATCGCCGAAGCCGGGATCTCCCGGGCCGAGGGCGACGGCTCGCTCCGGTGAGTGGCTCCGGCGTCCCGGGGAGCGCGGCGGGTGACCCGGTGCCGGCAGCGAACGCCGCCATCCTGGAACGCCATTTCGCGGAGATCCAGGCGCTGTATGCGCGCGCCGCGGGCGGAGAGGTGCGCGCCGACGGTGACGTGCAACTGAGTGCCAGCGGACTGCCCGCGAGGGTGGTGAACGCGGCGAACCTGGCCCGGTTCCCGGCCGCGGCCGCAGCTGCAGCGGAGCGCATCGAATCCGTGAAGGCCTTCTTCGCGCGGTTCAACGTGCCGTTCCGGTGGTTCTTCGGTCCCACGTCAGCCCCGGCCGACCTGCCGGCACTCCTGGAGGCCGCGGGCCTCGTCAAGGTGAGCGACAGCCCCGGCATGGCCCTGGACATCGCGACGATGCGCGACGAGCCACCGGCCGTTGCGGGCCTGGAGGTGCGCGAGGTCGCCGATCCGGCCGACTTCGAGGCGTGGATGCGGGTCTGCGTCGAATCATTCCCGTTCGATCAGACGATCGCCGCCGCGTGGCGCGCCGTCCACCAACCGCTGGGATTCGGCGACCAGAGTCCGCTGCACAACTACGTGGCCCGGCTCGACGGCCGGCCGGTGGCAGTCTCCGCGCTCCTGTTCGGCGCCGAGGCCGCAGGGATCTGGAACGTGGGAACCGTGGCCGACGTCCGCGGACGCGGGATCGGCCGCGAGACAACCCTTGCCGCACTGCGGGACGCTCGCGCGGCAGGGCAGACGCTGTCGGTCCTCGGGTCCTCCCCGCTCGGGCTCCCGGTCTACACGCGGATCGGATACACGGAGGTCTGCCGGATCCGCCACTACGGAACGCCGGCGTAGCGCCGGACGGTTCGCGCCCCGGGGCAGCCCCGCGGTATTGTCCGCGCGTGACCTTTCTCGCGATCTCCGTTGGCGCCGTCCTGGGCGCCAATGCCCGCTATTTCGTCGGCGGCTGGCTCAGCGACCGGTACGGGAGTTCGTTCCCCGTTGGAACGCTCTTCATCAACGTCACCGGCTCGTTCGTCATCGGTCTCTTCGTGACGCTGATCGGTGAGCGACTGGTGGTCGCCGACTGGTGGCGGCCCCTGATCGCAATCGGCTTCCTTGGGTCGTACACGACGTTCTCCACGTTCAGCCAGGAGACACTCGCCCTCGCCCAGACGGGCAGCTGGTGGCTCGCAGCGCTCAACGTGATGGGCAGCGTGGGCGGCTCGCTCGCGGGCGTCTACCTCGGCACCGTCCTGGCACGGGCCCTGTGACGGCGCTGGAGGACGTCCGCGTCGTGGGCGATCCGGAACGCCACCTCCACCACTCCCGCGCGTCGGGCACTGCGCCCGACACCTTGCCTCCCATCATCAAGAACCCGGAGAACGCATGACCGAGGACCAGATCGACGCCCACGCGGGCCGTCGCTTTTTCGACGACATGGCACGGGCGGTCGCGCATGCCGTGGTGGGCGAGGTGCAGCCGCTGCGCCTCCTGGTAGTCGCCGTGCTGGCCGATGGGCACGCGCTCATCGAGGACGTCCCCGGTGTGGGCAAGACGCTGCTTGCCCGGGCATTTGCGCGTGCCCTTGGCCTGGAGTTCTCGCGCGTCCAGGGCACGCCGGATCTTCTGCCGGGCGACATCACCGGGTCCAGCGTCTACGAGGGCGGCTCCTTCCGATTCATCCCGGGGCCGATCTTCACGAATGTCCTGCTGGTGGACGAGATCAACCGTGCGACACCGCGCACCCAGGCGGCACTCCTGGAGGCGATGCAGGAACACCAGGTTTCGGCAGACGGCGAAAGCCGGCCGCTGCCCGATCCGTTCCTCGTCCTCGCCACGGAGAACCCGATCGAACTGGAAGGCACATTTGCCCTCCCGGAGGCCGAACTGGACCGGTTCCTCGTGCGCATCTCGCTGGGCTATCCCACCCGCGAGGCGGAACTGGCCATCGCCCAGCGCCATCGCTCGTCCGCCGAGCCACTGGACACCGTGCCGGTGGTCCTTGACCCCGGCCGGATCAAGCGGCTACGGGACGTCGTCCGCGAGCAGACGTGTGCGCCGGAGGTGCTCGCATACCTTGTCGACCTCGTTCGCGCCACGCGGGATCACCCCGACCTGCGCCTGGGCGCCAGCCCCCGTTCAACGGTGGCGCTCTACCGGGCCTCACAGGCCTGGGCGTTCCTTGACGGCCGACGCTTCGTGATGCCGGAGGACGTGCGCGCGGTGGCCCCGTCCGTGCTGGGCCACCGGCTGCTGGTGGACATCGACAGAAGGCTGCGCGGCACCAGTCCGGATGAGATCGTCGCAAGCCTCCTGAGGACAGTGCCGGTACCACTCGCCAACGCTTCGTGAGACCCGCCGGGGCGGGCGGCGGCGTGCGTCCCGCCGGAGCGGGTGCCCGGGTGCCTAGCGCGACAGCCGGCCAATGAGCCGGTGGTCCTGGCTGGGCGTGGCCCTCATCGTTCTGGGCGCCTTCGCGCGGACACCCGGAATCATCCTCGTGGGTGCCCTGCTGATCCTCTCGAGCGTCGTGCGGACCCTGTGGTCGCGCTACGGGCTGCGCAGCCTCACGTACGAGCGACACCTGGTGCACGACCGCGCGATCGCGGGCGAGGAAGTGGAACTCCTGGTCACGGCCTGGAACGACAAGCTCCTGCCGCTGGCCTGGCTGGAAGCCGACGATCTCCTGAGCGACGGTCTGGCCGTCCGCGAGCGGCGCGTCACCCGCAGCGACCGGCCCGGCTTCAGTTCGCTCCGAAGCACCTGGACGCTCGCTCCGTTCGAGCGGGTCACCACGCATCTCCACGTCTCGGCGGATCGCCGCGGCGTCTACCGGTTCGGGCCGGTCCGCGTCCAGGTCGCCGATCTCTTCGGCCGCGACGTGGCCCTCCGGTCTGATGAGATCGCCGACACGCTGATCGTGCGCCCTCGGAGCGTGCCCGTGCGGCTGGCCACCCCGGAACTCGCGCCACTCGGCGACGAGCGGGCACGCTTCGGGCTTCACCAGGACCCGTCGCTGTTCGCCGGCGTCCGGCCATACCAGCCGGGGGATCCGCGGCGGGCCGTGCACTGGCGCGCCACCGCGCGACTCGGCCGGCCGGTGAGCAAGCGTTTCGAGCCGGCGAACAGCCGGCGAACGGTGATCGCGCTCGATGTCCAGACGAACGAAGAGCCCTACTGGATGATGGTGTACGACGACGATGCCCTGGAGTCCATGGTCGTGGCGACAGCTTCGCTTGCCCGATTCGTCCTCGATGAGGGCGGCGCCGCGGGTCTCGCCGCGAATGGCTGGAGCGGCTCGCTGGTCCGGACGGCGTGGGTCGCGCCGCGGTCCGGTCAGGGCCAGTTGCCGGCCATCCTTGACGCCCTGGCACGCCTCAGCGTCTTCGCATCGACGCCGTTCGAGATCATGCTCCGCGACCTCACGGCCCGACTGGAGCCGGGAACCTCCGTCATCGTGGTGTCGGGACGCGATCCACGCCCGGTCCTTGGAGTGGAACTGCGGCTCGTGTCGAGCGGCTTCCCCGTCACCCACGTCGCGCTGGGCGAGCGCCGGACCGAATGGGCCGAAGCCGCCCGACGGGCTGGGCTCCCGGCCCGCGCCGCACAGCTCGACGGCGGCTGGCGGCACGGTCGCAGCCTCGAGGTGGCCTGATGACCGCTCCGGCGACGGTCGGGGCGTCCGTGCGTCCGGGACGAAGACTCCGCCGGGCCGGCACGCTCGTGCCCTCGCTGGACGCCCTGCTCGAAGGTTCGCTGATCGCCGTGGTTGACGCGGCGCTGGCCGCTTTCTCCGGCTCCGCGGCCCTTGGCCCGCTGCCGTTCGCGATCGCGGCCGGGGCCTCGCTCTTCTGGGTGCGGCACGCTCGCGATCGAACCGAGGCGATCGTCGGCCTCGGCGCCCTGTATGCCTCCGCGTTCATCGGCGCCGGCCTCCTTGGGGGCACATTCGCGAATGCGCTTGCCCCGGACGGCCGGCCCATCGTGCTCGCGGAGACGGCGGCCTTCTGCGGTGCGCTCGCCGTCTTCCGCGGCAGCCGCCACGTGGACCCGCTGGACGACGATGTCATCGTCGGCTCATTGCTCCAGTGGGGTTTCCCGCTCCTCGCGGTGCCCTGGCTGTACGCGTCCAGCCTCGCCGGACCGGCGCGCGACGCATTTGCCGCTGCCGCGTTCCCGGCGACCGTCCTCTTCGCGGCGACGGGGCTGCTGGCGGTCGGTCTCGCCCGCCTGGATTCGCTGGCGGCCCTGTCGGGCGTCAACTGGCGCTCCAACCGTGCGTGGCTGGTCCTGCTGTCGAGCGTGCTGGGCGTGATGCTGGCGATCGCGCTGCCCAGCGCCTTCCTCCTGGGAACGCCACTGACACTGCTGGTGGGCGGGCTGATGGGGCCGCTGGGGGTCGTGCTCACCCCATTCGCGGCGGTCTTGCGCACATTCGTGGAGCTGATCTTCCTGCTGCTGTCGCCGCTGATCGACTTCATCCGCTCGCTGGCCGCCGGCCGGCAGCCCGACCAGCAGACGGACGCGATCGGAGGAGCCGCGCCAGTGATTCCGCCCGGCACCGAGCAGGGCGAGCCGTCCAGCCTGGTGCTGATCATCGCGGTTGGCCTCGCCGTGGCGGTGGGCGTTGCGCTGTTTATCGTGCTGCTGCGCCTCACGTACCGCCCCCGAACGGAAGCGGAAACGGAGCGCGAGGGCCCGCTCGAAGAACGCGAATTCCGGCTGCCCCACCTCGCGCTGCACCTGCCGCACCTGGGCCGGCCACACCGGCGTGCAGCACCAACAACGGCCAGCGGCGCGTACCTGGCGTTCCTCGACGACCTTGCGTCGGCGTCGGACCTCGCCCGGCAGCCGGACGAGCCCCCGGCGACCCATGTCGCCCGAATCCGGGGTGGCGGGTTCGCCGACCCGCGTGCCGCCCTCCTTGCAGCCGACTACGGCCTGGAGCGGTATGCCATGCGTGATCTCAGCCCGAGCGAGACGGCCCGCGCGCTCCGCCGTCCTGCGCGGCTGCGCGAACTGCTCCGCCAACGGCCGTCTGCCCGACCGGACGGCGGAACCTCCGACAAGGGCTGAAGGACCGAATCAGGCCCGCAGTGGCAGGTGGACGGTCTCGCCGGTCGCGGCCGATCGGTCCGCCGCCTCCACCATCTCAATAGCCGCACGCGCGTCCTCGCCACTGACGACGGGCGAACGGCCCTGGGCGATCGCATCGATGAAATCCTGCGTCTGCGCCGCGAACGCCTTCAGGCGGACCGGGTTGATGTAGTTGTCCAGATAGTCCACCTTCGGCTGAGTGAAGACCGTCTCCCAGTGGTCGCCGCGGCCCAGGCGGACGTCACCGTAGTTGTCGCACTCGATGATCCCCGTGGAACCCACCAGCACGAACAGGTCGGATGGCCCGAGTCCCGGGGGCGGAACCTCATAACTCATCCACACGGTCGCCATGACGCCGTTCGCCATCTCCACCTGCACCATCGCGCTCTGTGGGGCCGGAGGGCGGCCGGTGTAGCTCGCATACGTGGCGGCGATCTGTTTCGCCTCGCTGCCCGTGTACCAGCGCAGCTGATCGTTGGCGTGTGCGCCGTAGTCCAGGTAGCGCGACCCCTCGGCAGGGTCGTACACCCACGATTTTTCGGCGATGAGGAAGTGCGGGTGGATATGCCGGGCCATGATCATCCGCAGGTCGCCGATCGCGCCCTCCCGGAGCAGGCGGCGGGATGTGGACGGCGCGTCGCGGAACCGCGAGACCTTGTTCACGGTCAGGACCACACCGGCGGCCCGACACGCGGCGATGATCGCGTCGCATTCGGCCACGGTCAGCGCCATCGGCTTCTCGAGGTAGACGTGCTTGCCGGCCTCCGCGGCCGCGACGGCCTGCCCCACGTGCGCGGAATGCGGCGTCGCGAGGAGCACCGCGTCCACGTCGGGACGCCGCAGGAGTGCCTCGAACGTGGGCTCAACGGGTGCGCCGTAGTCCAGGCCCAGCTGCCAGGCGCGGGTGCCGCCCCAGATCGCAGCCAGCCGCCCGCCCGTGGTGTAGCGGGTGATGCATTCCGCGTAGCTCCGACCCATGTAGCCGGAGCCCGCAAGCCCGATCCCGAGGGTCATCTGATGGCCCGCATGCTGGTCATCGGATCCAGTCCCGCCATTTCTCGTCGAGGACGCGCTTCATGGCGCGGTAGTCCTCATCGTCGAAGCTCTGATAGGGCGGCAGCAGGCGCAACGGGAAATCCGGCAGCATCCCGAGCTTCGTGAGCATCTTGTCGTACGCGCCGTCCATGTGCGGCCCGGGCTTCCCGACGGCCCAGATG
>JANPDJ010000289.1:0-12511 GCA_031431395.1 Chloroflexota bacterium
CGGGGGCCGGGGCCGGGGCCGGGGCCGGGGCCGGGGGCAGGCGATGCGCGGCGCGGGCCAACTCGCGACGGCGGAAGCACCAGGCAGTCGTGCCACGAATGCTATGCGCCAAACGCCACCTCGGAGCGGCCCGAACGGCGGCTGTCCCCGCACGATCCGTGGGCGCATGGGCCGTGGATCGAGTCGCTCGGGCGTCTATCACCCCTCCCACGACTAGGTGGTGCTGCAGGCGACGGCCCGACGTCGTACCAGTCTCGGGATGACTACATGACGGAATCGGCTGCCGCGCGCCTCGTTCGCGGCCGCCCCGCCGCGGCACCTCGGCCGCCGCCCTGGCCGGACCTACCCCTCGGCCACCGGCTGCATCACCATCGCCGCTTCGTGGATCTCTCGCGCGGCACGGATCCCTGATTCGAGCGCGCCCTGGATCCACGCGTGGTAGAGCGAGGTGTGCTCGCCCGCGAAGTGGACGCGGCCTTCGGGCTTCACGATGTCGACCTGGAGGTTCGTCTGCTGCTCGGGCTCGAAGAGCGCGAACGCGCCACGCGCCCACGGGTCGTCATACCAGGCATGCGACGCACCCACCTCGAACTCCTCGCCGATCCACGGATGGATTCGGGCGACGTCCTCCAGTGCCTGTTCGATGCGCGTCTCCTCGTCCATTGCGCCCCAGCGCGCCGCGTCCTGGCCCCACGTGTAGGAAGCCAGCAGCATGCCGCGCGGGTCGTTCGGGTTGGGCGTTGGGTAGTTCATGCGCCGGATCGCCAGGTCCGTCACCGTGGCGCCGCCGTAGATGCCGTCCAGTTCCTCCCATCGGCGCCGTCGAACCTGGAACAGGATCTTCGTGGACGCCGAGTAGTAGAGCTGGCGGATGGCGCGCTGCTTCTCGCGCGAGAAGGGCTTGATCGCCTCCACGCTCTGCAGCACGGAGAACGGGATCGTGCACACGGCGTAGTCGCCCGTCACCGAGAAGCGCCCGGACGTGGTCCGGTAGTGCACCGTGACGGAGTGCGGGTCCTGGTCGATCGCGATGACCTCCGCCCCGAAGCGGACGAGATCCTGCAGCTGGTGGTAGAAGGCGTTGGGCAGCCGATCCATGCCGCCTACGATCTCCTGCATGTCCACGTACGCCTTGCCGATGTCCTCGCGCAACTCCTCAACGACGCCCGAATTCAGCTCCGCCTCGACGAAGTTCAGCACGCCGTAGGCCTCGATGGCGCCCTCGCTGAACCCCTTCGCGGTGAGGAACTCGCGCAGCGAATCCTTGTCGTGTCGGGCGACGATCTTCTCCCAGGCCGCGGGTCCCTCGCGTTCCACCATCTCGCGGAGATCGCGCGTCGCTTCATCCCAGAGCTGGTTGACGCTGCGTCCGCGCTCGTGCTCCGCAAACTCGAAGGGCAGGCGAGCGGGTTCCGCGTCCGCCTCGGCCGCGGTCATGCGCTGGCCGCCGATGAACACGAGGCCCTTCGGGTTGCCCATCACGAACGGCCGCAGTTCCAGGCCGAACAGGTCGCAGTAGGCCAGCGTGAGATCGTGGGCGCGGGGAATCCGCATGCCGCCGGCTTCTGCGTACAGCCCTGGGGCGAAGTTCCGCAGCGTGTAGATCCTGCCGCCGACGCGATGCTGGGCTTCGAGGACCAGTGGCTCGTGGCCCTGGCGGCGCAGCTCGAACGCCGCGACGAGCCCCGCGAGCCCCGCGCCGATCACGATCACGCGTTTCGCGGGCTGCGAACGCGGGTCGAGGCCCACCTGTGGCGTCAGCAGCAGATCCAGCGGGAGCGGCGTCTCGAGCGGCGCAGGCTGGCCGTCGGGTTGGGACGGCGGGTTCGCGGCCAGTCCACCCGTTGGCACGCGGGTCGTTGCTGCCTTGACGTTGCTGCGTGCGGGCTTGGCCATCCCGATCCCCCATCTCCTGTTGCGGTCGGCAGAGCCATCGTAGGTCGGGGGCGCCGCCGTTTGCCACTACTTGCCATCGATGCCGCGGCTTGTACGATGCCTCGATGCAAAGCATTAAGGTGAGTTCCAAGCGACTTATCACCATTCCAAGCGCCGCTTGTCGACAACTGGGGATCGCCGCCGGCGATCAGCTCACTGTCGAGATCCGGGACGACGCCCTGGTGCTTCATGGACGCCCGGCGACCGCGTTCGAGCGACTCTGGGGCCTTGGCGCGGGCGTGTGGGATGGCGCGGACCCAGTTGCCTTTACCCGCAGTCTCCGCGACGAGTTCGAAGGTGGACCGGGTGACGATCGCTGAGCTTCTTTCGAAGCATTCCACGGTCTCGCTGGACAGCAACGTCATCACCACGTCCTCGAGGCGTCGCCACTCGGCGCGCAGGCACGGTCCCTCTTCACGGCACTCGAGGAGGGACGGCTTCGCGCGACGCTCTCGTCGGTCGCGTTCGCGGAGATCCTTGCCGGCCCCGCGCGGCTGCAGGACGCCGCACTGTTCGAGACGTACGCTGCTGAGCTCCGCGCCATCCCGAACGTCCGGATCGTCCCGGTCGATGCAGAGGTCGCGGCCGATGCCGCGTGGTTGCGCGGCACCGGCTCGGTTGCGCTGGCCGACGCTGTTCACCTCGCCTGCGCCCGGAGAAGCGGGGCCACGGCGTTCATCACCAACGACCACCGCATTCGTGCGCTGGCCTTGCTGGAGGTGATCTACCTGGAGGACCTCGAAGCGGCCTGAGCTACCCGGGCCAGCTACCCGGGTGGCGAATCCGTTGCCGCCCGAATGCGACGCACGAGTTCGGCAGCCTGTTCGTACCGGCCGAAACTCGGCATGACGTAGATCCCGCCCACCGCGTCGCGCACCTGCTGCACAAGGGCGATGGCCATCTCCAGGCCGACCTCGCTCCCCCGCTCCCCGGCAGCCGCCATGGCCGCGCGCGTCGCGGCCGGAATCGTGATGCCGGGAACCTCGTTGTGGAGGAATTCGGCGTGCCGCGCACTCTGGAGCGGCAGGATTCCCAGGAGGACGGGCACCGGGAAGCCCTTCGGGCCGAACCTCCGGCGCGCCTCTGCCGCCATCCCGTCCACCTGCTCCGCGGAGTAGAGCGGCTGCGTCATCACGAGATGAGCCCCGGCGTCAAGCTTGCGCTCCAGGCGATCCCATTCGGTGGCCTGGTCAGGCGAGGTGGGATCCAGCGCGCATGCGATGGTGAAGCCCGCCCGCTGGCCGATGGGCGAACCCGCGGCATCCTCGCCGCGGTTCAGGCGCGCCAGGATCCCCACGAGCCCCACCGAATCCACGTCCCAGACCGCGGTTGCCGCCGGGTAGTCGCCGAGCTTGGGCGGGTCGCCCGACAGGGCGAGGATGTTCCGGACACCCAGGGCATGGGCTCCCAGCAATTCGGATTCGATCGCCATCAGGTTCCGGTCGCGCGTGGTGAAGTGGACCAGGCATTCCAGGTCCAGGTCGTGCTGGATCGCGAACGCCACGGCGAGACAGCCCATGCGCACGCGGGCCATCGCGGAATCGCTCACGTTGACGATATCGACGCCGGCAGCCTGGAGGAGCCGCGCCGCCTCCACCGTCCGGTCGATGCGAATGGACCGCGGCGGATCAATCTCCACGGACACCACGAATCGGCCCAACGCCAGCGCTTCTGCAAGGCGGGTCCGGGGAGGCGTTTCGATGTCGGCCCGACTCTCCGCGACCACAGGCACCGGTGCCTGTCGGACTGCGACCGCGTCCACCGCGGCTGCGGAACCCGCGGGAGCCGTGGCCGCCAGTGGCGGGCCCAGGGCGTCCAGCGCGGCACGCATGGCCGCGATGTGCTGGGGCGTCGTGCCGCAACAACCGCCCACGATCCGCGCGCCGTTCGCGACGGCCTGCGCGACGAGGCCGCCGAAGTACTCGGGGCCGGCGGCATAGACAAACCTGCCCTCGATGCGGCGGGGCAGCCCGGCGTTCGGCATGATGGACCGCGCGGGCACCAACCGCGGACCGGCCGCGGAAGCCCCGCCGGCCGAGGAGCCGCCACCGGCCGTCATCCGCTCCAGCGCCGCGAGACACGCGTACGGGCCGGCCCCACAGTTGACGCCGAAGACGTCCACGTCCGCGGCCAGCAGGGCGCGGGCCGCATCCTCGGGCGTGGTCCCATCGGCAGCGACCAGTTCCTCGCCGAACGTCATCTCGGCCATGATGGGCAGGTCCGACGCGCGTCGAGCCTCCTCCACGGCCAGCAGCAGGTGGCCCAAATTCCCGAAGGTCTCCAGCACGAAGAGATCCACGCCCCCCTCGAGCAGCCCCTCGATCTGCTCCCGGAAGATGGATCGCACGGCCGCCGGGGACGCGCCGTCCACTTCGCCTGTCGGTGGCCCCAGTGGACCGATGGAGCCGCCCACCAGCACATCGCGTCCGGAGACATCGCGCGCCTCGCGCGCGACCTGGGCGGCGCGACGGTTCAGGCGGCCCACCCGGTCGGCCAGGCCGTACTCCTCCAGGCGCCGGCGATTCGCCCCAAAGGTCGCCGTCTCGATGAGGTCGGCTCCGGCATCGAGATACTCGCGGTGAATGGCACCGATGAGGTCCGGCCGCGTGGTGGCCAGTTCGTCCAGGCAGGCACGCTGCGGAATGCCGCGGGAGAAGAGCAGGGTTCCCATGGCGCCATCGGCAAGCAGAAGCCGGCCCGCCAGTCGCTGGTGGAAGCGGTCGCGTGCGTTCACGCAGGGAAGCGTACCCGGAGCGGCCTTGTCGACCTCTCGTCCTCGATCCCGCCATCGATGAACCGGCAGTGGCGCGCGCGCTCGCCGAACGGCGAGTTGAGAACCGGGTATTCGATGACGACCGGCAACCATGCCCGGCAGTCGATCTGCTCGCGGTCCGTCCGGACCCCTGCTCGCCGCTGAGCCGCGTTTCCGTCACCTACCCGTGCAGTGACTGGTAGACGCCCATCTGTCACCCGGCCGCCCGTTCGGATGGAACCTCCACGCACGGAACGTGGTCGCCGGGACGCCCCGGCGCGTGCAGCGGGCGCATACGAGTCGTGCGGCGACTGACTGACCGGAGAATCGGGGTGCAGGCCGGTTAGCAGTCGCACCACGAGTAGGTGACGCGGCGCGCGGCGCGTCACCATCAGCACGATGACCCGGAGAGCCCTGCGGCTAGACTCTGGCCCGCATGCCAGCCCCTGCCCGCTCGTCCCGGCCCCTCTCGGACCCCATGACCCGCGAGCGTCGCCACGCGATGCTGGCGCCCCTCCTGCGCGAGCGGATCCTCGTGATCGACGGCGCGATGGGCACGATGATCCAGAGCTACCAGCTGTCCGAGGCTGAATTCCGCGGCGAGCGCTTTCGCGCCCACCCTCGGGACCTCCGGGGCAACAACGACCTCCTGGTCCTGACACGGCCGGAGGTCGTGAACGCGATCCATCGGGCCTACCTGGACGCGGGCGCCGACATCGTGGAGACGAACACGTTCAGCTCCACGGCCATCGCGCAGGCGGACTACGGGCTGGAAGGCTTGGCCCGCGAGATGAACGAAGCGGCCGCCCGGATCGCTCGCGCGGCCGCGGACGATGCGGAACGTGCCGATCCCGGCCGTCCCCGCTACGTGGCCGGGGCCATCGGGCCCACCAACCGGACCGCGTCCATCTCACCGGACGTGAACGATCCGGGCGCGCGCAACGTCCGCTTCGACGAGCTCGTGGCTGCGTACGTGGACCAGGCCGCCGGGCTGGTGGACGGCGGCGCCGACATCCTGCTGATCGAGACCATCTTCGACACCCTGAACGCAAAGGCAGCGATCTTCGCCCTGGAGCAGCTGTTCGACCAGCTGGGCCACCGGCTGCCGGTCATGATCTCGGGAACCATCACGGATGCCAGCGGCCGGACACTGAGCGGCCAGACGCCGGAAGCCTTCTGGAATTCGGTCAGGCATGCGCGACCAATGGCCGTCGGGTTCAACTGCGCGCTGGGCGCCCGGGCGCTTCGGCCCCACGCGCAGGAGTTGTCACGCGTGGCGGACGTGCCGATCATCGTCTACCCCAATGCCGGCCTGCCCAACGAGTTCGGGGGCTACGACGAGCGCCCCGCCGAAACCTCCGGCGAACTGCGTGAGTTCGCCGCTCGCGGCCTACTGAACATCGTCGGCGGCTGCTGCGGCACCACACCCGCCCATGTCCGTGCGATCGCGGAGGCCGTCCGGGGCCTGCCGCCGCGCGAGATCCCCCGCGTGGAGCCTCGCACCAGGCTCGCAGGCCTGGAGCCGTTCACCATTCCGCTACCGGGCAACGCCTTCGTGAACGTGGGTGAGCGCACGAACGTGACCGGGTCGCGCGCGTTCGCCCGGGTGATCCTGGAAGACCGTTACGAGCAGGCGGTTGAGATCGCGCGCAGCCAGGTGGAGAACGGCGCTCAGCTGATCGACGTCAACATGGACGAGGGGATGCTGGATTCGGCCGCGGCCATGACGCGCTTCCTGGACCTCGTCGCCTCGGAGCCGGACATCGCCAGGGTGCCGGTGATGATCGATTCGTCGAAGTGGTCCGTGATCGAGGCGGGCCTGAAATCGGTCCAGGGCCGGCCGATCGTGAACTCCATTAGCCTGAAGGAGGGCGAGACGGAGTTCCTGCGCCAGGGGACGCTGGCCCGCCGGTACGGCGCGGCCGTGGTGGTCATGGCGTTCGACGAGGCCGGCCAGGCGGACTCGACCGAACGCAAGGTGGATATCGCGAAGCGCGCCTTCACGCTGCTGACGGAGCGAGCGGGGTTCGAGCCGCAGGACATCATCCTGGACCCGAACATCTTCGCGATCGGCACCGGCATGGAGGAGCACGCGAACTACGCCGTCGCGTACATGGACGCCACCCGGCGGATCAAGGCGGAACTGCCGGGGACCCTCGTCTCCGGCGGTCTCAGCAACGTGAGCTTTTCGTTCCGGGGCAATGATCGCGTCCGCGAGGCCATCCACTCCGTCTTCCTGTACCACGCGATCGCCGCCGGCATGGACATGGGCATCGTCAACGCGGGCCAGCTGGCCGTCTACGACGACATCGACCCGGAGCTGCGCGAGCACGTGGAGGACGTCGTCCTCAACCGCCGGGCGGATTCCACGGAACGCCTGCTTGCATGGGCCGCCCAGCATTCGCGCGAGGGTTCGGTCACCAGCGCACTGGCGGACCTCTCGTGGCGCGAACGGCCGGTGGGCGAACGCCTCACGCACGCGCTGGTCGAGGGCATCGACGGCTGGGTCGTGGAGGACACGGAAGAGGCGCGCCGCGGGGCGGACCGGCCGCTGGACGTCATCGAGGGACCGCTCATGGCCGGGATGGGAGTCGTGGGCGATCTCTTCGGTGCCGGCAAGATGTTCCTGCCCCAGGTGGTCAAGAGCGCCCGCGTGATGAAGAAGGCCGTTGCACACCTGGTGCCGTTCATCGAGGCGGAGCGGCTGGCTCGCGGTGGCGTGGACGGCGGCGAACGGCGGACGGCCGGCACGGTGGTCATGGCCACGGCAAAGGGCGACGTTCACGACATCGGCAAGAACATCGTGGGCGTCGTGCTGGGCTGCAACGACTACGAGGTGATCGACCTCGGCGTGATGGTCCCGGCAGCCCGGATCCTCGACACGGCCCGGGAGCGCAAGGCGGACCTCATCGGCGTCTCCGGCCTGATCACCCCATCGCTGGACGAGATGGCGTTCCTCGCCTCCGAGATGGAACGCGAGGGTTTCACCGTCCCGCTGCTGATCGGCGGTGCCACCACGTCCCGCGCGCACACGGCAGTGAAGATCGAGCCACGCTATTCGGGCCCGGTGATCCACGTGCAGGACGCCTCGCGCGCGGTGGGCGTGGCACGGTCGCTGCTCAACCCGGACACGCGGGACGCCTTCGTCGCGAAGACCCGGGCGGACTACGCGACGATCCGGACAGAGCGTGCCGGCCGCCGCGCCCGCGAGGAGCGCCTGACCCTGGCCGAGGCCCGCGCGAACGGCCTGCGGATCGATGTGTCGGGGCCCGTGCCGCGGCCCACGTTCCTCGGCGTGCGCAGCCTGGAACCCTCGATCGCGGACCTCGTCGACTGGATCGACTGGACGCCGTTCTTCGCGACGTGGGAGCTCAACGGCCGCTACCCGGCGATCCTGGACCACCCCGAACAGGGCGCGGCCGCCCGCAGCCTGTTCGCGGACGCGCAGGTGATGCTCCGGCAGATCCGCGTCGACGGGCTGCTCCGGGCGCGGGCCGCGGTCGGCTTCTGGCCGGCGGCGTCAACCGGCCAGGACGACATCGTCGTCTACGCCGACGAGTCGCGGACCGGGCAACTCGGGGTCGTGCATACCCTGCGCCAGCAGATGGCCAAGCCGCCGGGCCGGCCGAACCTCGCGCTGTCGGACTTCGTGGCGCCCGTGGACGGCGGCGTCGCGGACTACATCGGCGGCTTCGCCGTCACGGCAGGTATCGGCGCGGACGAGGCAGCCCGACGGTTCGAGGCTGCCCACGACGATTACAGCGCCATCCTCCTGAAAGCGCTTGCGGACCGGCTGGCGGAGGCGCTGGCCGAATGGCTCCACGCGGAGGTGCGCCGGCGGCTCTGGGGCTACGCGCCAGACGAGGACCTGGGCAGCGCGGACGTCATCGCGGAGCGGTACCAGGGCATCCGCCCGGCTCCCGGGTACCCGGCCTGCCCGGACCACACGGAGAAGGGCACGCTGTTCGCGCTGCTGGACGCCGAAGGGCGGGCCGGCATCCGGCTCACCGAATCGTTCGCGATGACCCCCGCATCATCGGTCAGCGGCTTCTACTTCTGGCGCCCGGAGGCCGCGTACTTCGGCCTGGGCCGCATCGGGCGCGACCAGCTCGACGAGTACGCGCGCCGCAAGGGCATGGACGTGGAGACCATGGCGCGCTGGCTCGGGCCGAACCTCGAGGACGACGCGGACCCGCGGTAGCCTCGATATCCGCGGCGGGCGCCCTCCTCGCCGCAGCTGCGCCTCCGCCGGTACTTCTGCCGGTACATCACGACATTCGGGTGACGGAATCCCGGGCCGCAATCGCGCACCCTCTGGTGAGTGCATCCCCGCCGAGGAGTCCAGGTGAAGCCGACGGTCCTGCCCCGCGATCTGGCGCTCGTATTCGTGATCATCGCCGCCCAACTCGCGGATCTCGTCACGTTCCTCATCGGCGTGGCGCATACCGGTCCAGGCGCGGAGCAGAACCCGCTTGTTCGCTCGCTCTACATCACCTCGGGTGCGTTGGGACCCAGCCTCCTGAAGGTCGCGACGCTGGGACTGATCGTCTACCTGCTCGTCCGGCTCAGCGAGCGCTACCGCATGCGGGGAGCGCTCCCGGCCACGCTCGTCGTGGTGCTGGTCGGACTGGTCGGCGTCTGGGGAAACGTCACCGCGCTGATCGCCTGACGGTCGCGCGGCGCAGCCGCGCCCCGACCTCCCAGCGCGCGCCTACCCGCGGAACAGCGTGAGCGCCCCCACCCAGAGCGTCATCAGGCAGCCAGTCGCGCCCATCGCGACCATGAACAGCTCCCCGCCGCTCCAGGCGGCGACGGCCACAGCCGCGAAGAGTGCCGCCAGCACCAGCGCGATGAACGCAAGGCCCAGGCGCTCGAAGAGAGGACGCGGCCGACGCGAATCATCCGTTCCGGCCGGGCGCGGTTCGGCCGCGCGCAGTTCCGCGGCGCGCGTTTCGGCCGGGCGCAGTTCGGCCGCCGGTTCGGCCCCCGGTTCGGTCGCCGCGGGCGCCTGATCCATCGCGGCGCCGTCCGCGTCGCGGCCTGGTTCAACCATTCGTCACGGGCCTCACTTCTGCAACGCGAAGAATGCCTTCATCAGCTGCCCCGCGAGGGGTGCTGCACGCTCCCCACCCCGGCCGCCATGCTCCACCACGACGGCGATCGCAATCTGCGGGTCGTTCGCCGGCGCGAAGCCGATGAACCACGAGTTGGGCTCGCCGGTGCCGCCCAGCTGGGCCGTGCCGGACTTGCCGGCCGTGGGCACGCCCGGCACGGTGGCCCCCGTGGTGAACAGCTTGCCCCACTCCCCTTCCACGGCCCGCTGCATCGCATCTCGGATGACGCGCGCGGTAGCCACGCCGAGGACACGACGCCATTCCTCCGGACGGATCTCCCGCCGCGCACCCGTCGCGGACGTGAGCGAGGTCACCAGGTGCGGCTTCATCAGCACGCCGTCGTTCGCGATGGCAGCCGCCACCAGGGCCATCTGGAGCGGCGTCACCAGCGTTTCGCCCTGGCCGTAGGCGGCGTTCGCCAGCTCGAGTCGGTTCGTGAATCCGCCGCCGAATGACCCTCCGCCATTCGTGACCTGGCTGACGGAGGTGGGCAGGTCGAACGGGATGGACGAGCCGAAACCCAGGCGTCCCGCCCAATCGGCCAGCGCCGCGCCACCGGTCGCCATCCCGGCCTGCGCGAACCAGATGTTGCATGACACCTCGAGCGCGGCGGGGTAGTCCAGCGCCGTCGTGCCGGTGAACACGTGGTGGCCGTCCTGGATGCGAAAGCCGTCCACCAGGAGGCCGTTGCGCTCCGCCCCGGGTTGTGAGGCGTACGTCGTCGAAGCCTCGATGGCCCCGGACCCCAGGCCCGCGACCGACGTGACGATCTTGAACACGGACCCGGGGACATAGAGGCCCTGAGTGGAACGGGCCAGGAGCGGATTCCGGTCGTCCGTTCGGAGCGCGGCGAATGTCTTCGCGGCCGTCGCCGGGTCGGCCACGGCGGACGCATCAAACGTGGGCGTGGATGCCAGCGCCAGGATCTCGCCGGTCTTGGGATCCAGCATCACCACCGCGCCGAGGTCGTCACCAAGGCCCGCTACGGCCGCCCGTTGCAGCGCCAGGGACAGGCTCAGGTGCAGCTCCTGGGGGTCGTTCGGGTTCGGATTGAACTTCTTGAGGAACTCGCGGAGCGGATCGGCGCTCACGAGGCCGGCCAACTGTGGGCTATAGGCGCGCTCCAGGCCGGCCGTCCCGAACTGCCGCGATGCATAGCCCACGACCGGCGCGATCGTGTCGTCCACGTAGACGCGGTACGTCTCACCGAACCGGTCCTTCTTCGAGGTCGCGAGGACGGTGCCGTTCCGATCCAGGATCCGGCCCCGCACGGCATTGCGGGTGGCCGCGATGACCGCCGGGTTGTCCGCCGCCGCGGAGAGCGACGAAGCTTCGATGACCTGCCAGTAGCCCGCACCCGCCGCCAGAACGGCGAACGCGAGGCCCAGCGCCAGCCCGACGCGGGAGACGTTGCGGCCCACCGGCGGACGGCGGGGCGGCAGGAGCGGCTCGTTGGCTGAACGGGTGGCGCTCGGGCCGCTCATTCGGCGCCCCCGGCCCCCCTTGGGCCACCGCCGTTTGGGCCACCGCCGCTCGGGCCACGGCCGCTCGGGCCACGGCCGTTCATGCGGCGCCCCGGCGGAAGAATCGCCCCAGCCCGCGCCGTTGCGCCTGCGGTGGTGGCGGCGGCTCCACGCCGCGATCGGACAAAGCCAGGAGCAGTCCCACAACGATCGCGTTCGCCAGCAGCGACGATCCGCCGTACGAGATGAACGGCAACGTGATCCCCGTCAGTGGAATGAGCTTCAGGTTGCCCGCGGCGATGATGAAGGCCTGGACGCCCACCACGAGGCTCAGCCCGGCCGCAAGCAGAGCCCGGAAGTCATCCGCGGCGGATGCCGCGATCCGCAGTCCGCGCTCGATCACGATCAGGTACAGGCCCAGCAGCGCGAGAATCCCCACCAGCCCCAGTTCCTCGCCGAGCGCGGCAAACGGGAAATCCGTATGCACTGCCGGGATGGGCAGCGAACCACCGATCAGCGGCAGGCCGCCGCCCAGGCCCGTGCCCAGGATCCCGCCGCGCCCGAACGCGTACAACGCCTGAACCACCTGGTAGCCGGCACCGCTCGGGTCGCGGAACGGGTCAAGCCAGATGTCCACGCGCTGTTGGACATGGTCGAACAGCCGGTACATCAGCGCGCTTCCTGCGACGAACGCGACCAGGCCAACGAGGACATAGGACCAGCGAGCGGTCGCGATGTAGAGCATGAAGAGGAACACGGCAAAGAACAGGAGCGCGGCGCCCAGGTCGCGCTGGACCACGACGATGAGCAACGCGATCGCCCACATCGCGACCATCGGCGCGAGGTACGGCAGCGGCGGCAGGCGGAGCGGCCCCAGCGCCGTGTACTCCTCGGTCAGCAGCGCGCGGTTCTCAGAGAGGTAGCCCGCGAGGAAGATGACGAGGACCACCTTGAGCAACTCGGACGGCTGCCCACTGACCGGCCCGAACTCCAGGGTGAGGCGAGCCCCGTTGACGTCGCGACCCAGGACGAACACGAGCAGCAACAGCCCCACGCCGGCGGCCGCCCACGTGTACTTGTAGAGCCGGAGCCACCGGTCCGACCGCACGACGATCGCCAGCACGGCGATGATCGCAATGGCGATGAGCAGCCACACGATCTGGACCACCGCGAGGCCCAGCGTCTGACCCAGAACGTGCTGTTCCACGAGACCCTGGGGCAGCCGCTCCATCAGCAGGAGCCCCAGC
>JANPDJ010000290.1:0-7067 GCA_031431395.1 Chloroflexota bacterium
GTCGCATTTCTCCAGAACTGAGGCCGCCGCGAACAGGCCCAGCCGATCCTTCGCGGCCGCCACGACGCCCCCCGCGCGGCTGCCACGACGCCTCCCGCGCGGCTGCCCCCCCGCCCCGCGCGCGGTCGCGCTACCGTTCCGCAGCGGCCTCAGTGGCCGCGGGAACCCAGGCAACCGCGACTCGGAGGGCAGCATGAAGATCACGAGCGTTGAGGCTTTTGCGATCAGCTATCCGCTGGCGGAGCCGATCAAGGATGCGACGCACGACCTGACTGTCTACGAGCTCGCCGTGATCCGCATCACCACCGACGACGGTCTGACCGGCCACGGGTACTCGCCGGCGATCTACGGCGGCGCCCAGGTCATCGTGAATCTCGTGCGCTCCATGCTCACGCCGATCCTCCTGGGTCGCGACCCGTTTCACCTTCGGGGCCTGTGGGACGAGATGTTCTGGCACACGCAGATCCTTGGCCGGGCCGGCGCGAACCGGCTGGCGATGGGCGGCGTGGACATCGCGCTGTGGGACCTGAACGCGCGGGCGCTGGGGGTCCCACTCTGGAAGCTCCTCGGCGGCACCGGCGCCACCTCGTTCCCGCTCTACTCCACGGACGCCGGCTGGCTGTCGTTCACGCAGGACGACATGATCGAGAAGATGCGGCGGGTCCTCGCCCAGGGGTACGCCGGGGTGAAGATGAAGATCGGCTCGCCGGATCCGCGCGCCGACATCCGACGAGTGGCCGCCGTCCGCGAAGCGATCGGCCCGGACGCTGCGCTCATGGTCGATATCAACACGCACTGGGATCTCTCCACGGCCCTCCGCTACGGCCCGGAGCTGGACCAGTTCGACATCGGCTGGCTTGAGGAGCCGATGAACCAGCACGACGTCAAGGGGCACGCCCAGTTGCAAGCGGTCATGCGCGCGCCACTGCTCGTGGGCGAGAACCTGACGTCGCTCAGCCTCTTCCGCGACTACTTCGAGCAGCGCGCGCTGCGGCTTGCCCAACCCGACGTGACCCGCCTGGGCGGGATCACGCGCTGGCTCGACGTCGCGGCGCTGGCTCGCGCCAACAACATTCGCGTGGTGCCCGCGTGCTGGGACACGATGCAGATCTCCATCCACCTCGCGGCTGCCACGCCGGAGGTGCACCTGATGGAGCAGCTCGACTGGACGCGGGACGTCTTCGAGGAGCGCCTCCGGATCGAGAACGGCGTGATCCACGTCCCCACCGGGCCGGGCGTCGGCTGCACGGTGCGCGAAGACGTCGTGGAGCGCTACCGCGTGCCCGAGTCCTGAGCGCCCGCGATCTCGCGGCCCAGGCCGACACTGCGGTGTGTCAGCGTCGCCTGAGCTCTTCCCACTCGGAGCGCAGGATCGTCCGCCGCGCCTGGTCCTCGTAGACGCCCCATCTGCCCATCACCTGTCGTTCGATCCCCGCGAGCCGCATGCCGGCCTTCTCCATCACGCGCCCGGAGGCCGGGTTCCGGGTCAGGTGAAGCGCCCACACCCGGTTCAGGCCAACGACGCCAAACGCGAAATCGATGACTGCGGCGGCCGCTTCGCTCATGTATCCGCGGTTCCAGTACGGCAGGCCCAGCCAATAGCCCAACTCGGCCGCGTCGTCGGCCTGATGGACGACAAGCCCGATGACGCCGATGATCTCGTCGGTGGCCGGGAGGGCCAGCCCGAAGACGATCTCGAAACCGGAACGCCATCGCGATGGATGCGTCGAGATCCATGCTGCGCCGCCACCTTCCGGATACGGATGGGGAACCCCAGCCGTCGTATCCGCAATGGCGCGATCGCCGGCCAGCGCCTCCACGCGAGGCCCATCGGCCGGGGCCATCGGCCGCAGCCGGAGCCGCGCCGTCGTCAGGACCGGCTGCGGCTCATCGTTCCAGGCCATCGCTGCCCCTCGTCCTACGCCCGGTTGCCGCCGTAGGCGGACGCGAAGACGGATGTGCCCTTCGCGAATCGGTCGAGTGCGAACATGCCGATCTCGGCGTAGTCGATCCGTTCGCCGCAGGCCTCGGCTGCCACCAGTTCCGCGAAGGCCGGCGCCAGCTTGAAGCCGTGGCCGCTGCCGCCCGTCACGAGGAGCAGCCCGTCCACTCCGGGCACTCGCCCCAGGAGTGGGTGCCAGTCGGGCGTGATGTCGTACAGCCCGATCTTCGCCTCCAGGACATCTGCCGTGGCCAGGATGGGTTGACGCACGGCGAGACGGCCGCGCAGTTCCGCCACCAGTTCGGGCATGGCGTCCTGCGACGGGTAGGCATCCGGGTCGCCGGTGGGGTAGCTCTTGGGGAAGCCCGTCCCGACCAGCACGGCCGATCGACCCGGCCCGGCCGGCCGATCCAGCTCCGGCCGCTCGTAGATCGCGTCCACGGCGTTGGAGATGCTGGCGCGCGGCGCCGATTCCTCCGGCACCGCGAGCACGAGCTCCTGCTCCACGGAGTACTGCATCGGCAGGGCCACGCCGGCGCCCTTCGCGAGGCCTTCCGACCAGGCGCCTGCTGCCAGCACGACCTTGTCCGCCCCGATCCGCCCGTGCGCCGTGTCCACGCCCACGACCGATCCGCGGTCCATCACGAGTCGCTGCACTCCCACGTCCGCGCGGGCCGCGGCGCCCCGGGCCACAGCAGCGGCGATGAACGCCTTCGCAGCGGGAACCGGCTCCACGTAGCCTGAATCCGGCTCGTGGAAGATCGCCGCGATGCCGTTCTGCGATGCCCCCGGCGCGAACCGCTCCAGCGCGGTGGCCGGGAGTTCCTCGACCCGCGCGCCCTGCTCGCGCTGCATGCTCACGTTCGCCCGGGCCCTGGCGAGCGTCGCCGGCGAAGCGAGGAACGCGTAGCCGACCTCGCGGAACACCGGCTGCACGGCGGCGATGCCGGCGATCTCGCGGAAGACCTGCTGGCCCCGGATGGCCATCCGGACCACCGCCGGGTTGGAGTAGTGCGTGCGCATGATCCCCGCGGTCTTCGAGGAATCGCGGCCGCCGAAGTCGGGCTCCTGTTCGAGGAGCAGGGCATTCACGCCGCGCCGCGCGAACTCCCACAACGTGGTTGCGCCCATGATTCCGCCGCCCACGACCACGACGTCGTACCGCTCGTCCACCCGGGCTCCTCCAGTTCCTGCGACGTCCACCTGGATCGTCGCACGCATCCAGCCGTGTACCGGCATCCTACCGGCCGCTCATGTCCCCTCGCGTCCCGCCAGCGGCAGCCTGAACTCGACGACCGCGCCACCCTCATTGCGCGCCTGGATCGTGCCGCCGTGGGCGATCACGAGGTCGCGCGCGATCGCCAAGCCGAGTCCGGAGCCCGGCGAGCCGGGCGCCTTGACGAATCGCTCGAACGCGTGCGGAAGGAGGTCCGGCGGGAATCCACTGCCGGTGTCGCGCACCGTGACATACAGCCGGCCGGCCTTGGCCGCCGCCGATGTGGTGACACTGCCACCGGAGGGCGTATGGCGGATCGCGTTGGTCAGCTGGTTCGACAGAACGGCGCGGATCCTGACCGGATCTGCTTCCACTGCCGGGAGGTCGGCTGCGATGTCCACACCCAGTTCCACCCCGCCCGCCGTTGCGAGCGGACGAAGCGCCGCAGCGACATCACTGATGAGCACGGCGACGTCCACGGGCTCCCGGCGCAGGGTCAGGCCGCCCGTCTCGACCAGCGTGAGCGTTCGCAGGTCGTCGATCAGGCCGTCGAGCGTGTGGACCTGGTGGAGGATGGGGGCGAGGTGCGCCGCGTCTGCGGGATGGACGCCGTCGATCACCGCCTCCAGCTGGCCCTGGATCACGGTGAGTGGGGTGCGCAGTTCGTGCGTGATGTCGGCCAGCGAGGCGCGGCGCTGGCGATCCGTCTCTTCGAGCCGCGCGCTCATCGCGTTGAAGGCCCGCGCAAGCGAGCGGAGGTCGCGCGTTCCTCGAACCGCGACGCGGGCAGAGTAGTCGCCGTCCTCGACGCGGCCGGCCGCGTCCACGAGTTCGCCCACCGGACGTGCGAACGAACGGATGAGGCGCCCGACGCCCAGCACCAGCATCGCGCCCACCACGACGGCCCCGACCGCGACCAGGCGTCCCACCTCCGACGCACCGATGAGCCCGACGGCCGTGCCGATGGCCCAGATGCCTGCGGCCCCAAGGGCGATGGCCAGGAGCACGACGAAGATGAACAGGCAGCCGAAGCCGCGCATCATGCCCCGGCGCCGCCGGCCTCCCCAGCCGGACCTACCTCCCCAGCCGGACCTGCCCCACGGATGCTCGTTCACGGTCTGCCGTTCATTCAGGCTCCGCGAACCGGTAGCCCACGCCGAAGACCGTCTGGAGGTAGCGCGGCGCCCGTGGATCGGGTTCCACCTTCCGGCGGATGTTCTTCACGTGGGCGTCGATGGCCCGCTCGAACGACTCGAAGGCGATGCCGTGGATGGCGTCCAGCAGTTGGGCGCGCGTCAGGACGCGACCAGGCTGGCGGGCGAGCGCGAGCAGCAGCTGGAATTCCGTCGGCGTCAACTCGACACGGCGGCCGGCGACCGTGACCCGAAGTCGCGGCACGTCCAGCTCGACCTCGCCGACGCGCACCACGTCGGCGTGAACGAGGTCTCCGTCCACGCGTCGCAGGACGGCACGGACGCGCGCCACCAGCTCCTTGGGGCTGAAGGGCTTCGTGAGGTAGTCGTCCGCCCCCAATTCCAGGCCGACCAGCTTGTCGGTCTCCTCGGCGCGAGCGGTCAGCATGATGATTGGCACGGTCGAGTCCCGGCGGATGGCCCGTGCCACGTCGAGACCGTCCATGCGGGGCAGGCCAAGGTCCAGGACCACCAGGACCGGGCCGCGCGTGCGGGCCGCAGCGAGTGCCGTGGGACCGTCTGCCGCCGTGATCACGTCGAAGCCGGCATGCTCGAGGTAGTCCTTCGCCAGCTGGACGATCTGCGGCTCGTCATCGACGACGAGGATGGTGCTCATGCCTGTGATCCTACCCATGCCGCACGCGCGAAACCGGGGCCGGTGATCGCCGGCCCCGGGCTCTGCGCGTGGGTCAGGCGCCGGCCTGGCCGGACGTCCCGCCGTCGGGGGCCCCGGGGCCACCCTGCGGCGGCTGTCCGGTTCCGGCCTCACCGTGCGCCCGGCGGTGCCACGACTCGAGCATCGGCTGGAATGGCGGCGGAACGTCCCGCTGCATCCAGTCCCGGACTTTCGGGTCGTTGGGGTCGAATCGGCCACCCCAGCCGCCGTGTCCCCAGCCGCCGTGTCCGCCGCCGGAGTGGCGCGGGCGGAACGCCCGGAACAGCAGCCCGATGAAGAACAGCACGAACAGGAAGCCGAAGATTCCGAAACCGAACCCGAACTGGTGGACATAGACGACCGTGCCGGGCGACGCGACTTGCGTCTGTCCGGCGGCAAGGCCCCAGTTGTAGGCGACGCTCCCGACGAGGAGCGCCAGGACGGCGATGACCAGGAGTCCGAAGAAGCCGAAGCGGCCTCGCATTGCGATGATCCCTTTCGACGTTGCCGGGTCAGTTGACCTGGTGCCCATCGTGGGGTTCGGGTGTGAAGAGGGCGTGAACGACCCACGGATTCGCTGGGGATTCGGCGGGCCGTTCTGCGGTTGCCATCGACCGGGGGTCTGTCGCCCGACACTCGGGCAGGGCCGGGTCGCGCCGGGCGGGCCGGCGCCGGTCAGCCGTTGCGAAGGACGAGGATGTGCTGGTGGGCGATGTTGGGCACGAACGCCTTCGGGTAGCCATACGGGCGCAGCCGCGTCCCGGCCTGGTACCAGATGAGGTCACCCTTCGGGACGAACCCCGCGGCGCCGGCGCGGGCCGCGAGATCGGCGGCCGTGAAGATGTAGCGGCTGTCCTGGTACGCGTCCCGCACGATCACCACGGCGTACCGGCGGGGCCGGAGAACCCGGGACAGCTCGCGGAAGACCTGCTCCATCCGGTCGAGGTAGGTCGCATAGTCCGGACTGTTGGCGAGATCGGCCGGATCCTGGGTCACCATTGCGTAGTCCGTGCGGCGGTTGGCGTGCTCCTCGGCGAGGCGGCCGCCGGACATCGTGATGGGCAGCTGGATGTTGTACGGGGGATCCGTCGCCACGAAATCCACGGACGCCTCGGCGATCGTGGGCAGGACGGCCAGCGTGTCGCCCAGCCGCAGCTCGCAGCCACCAGGATCGAAGGTGCGGACGCCGGCCGGATCCGAAGGCCCGATGTCGGCCAGCAGCGGTCCTTGCCCGTCCCGCTCCGCGAGGAGGTCGCGGACGACGTCCCGGTACACGGCAGCCCAGCGCGGTTCGATCTCGATGCCGATGGCCCGGCGAGGCCCCCTCGTGATGGCGGCGCCCAGCAGCGTTCCGCCGACCCCGGCAAACGGATCGAGTACGAGCTCACCTGTGGTCGTGAAAAACTCGATCAGGCGGGCCATGAGGCGCGGCGGCTTGTTCGCACCGTGCTGCTTCCGTGCCTGGTGGCCCAGTTCGGACGGGTAGGCCGTGGACCACACCGACTTCGTGAAGTAGAGCCATTCCTCGCCCGAAAGCTCGTTGAGCGTGTTCGAGGGGTGCGGCGTACCGAGGTCGACCATGGGCCAAGCCTAGCGGTCGCGGTCGCGGCGCGGTCTGAGTTCGGTCACTCCATGCCTACAATGCGGCATGGGCCTCCCCGTCACGAGCCCCGGGTTCGTCGGCCGTCGCCGCGAGCTGGAGCTGCTGGGTTCCGCGCTTGCCGCGGCCGCCGATGGACGCCCGTCCACGGTCTTCGTGGAGGCCGCCGCAGGGTTCGGCGCGTCGCGCCTCCTGGACGAGGTGGAGCGCCGCCTCGGGGAGCAGCGCCAGTCGTTCCTCGTCCTCCGCGGCCGCGCCCGGCCGGCAACCCAGGGCGACGCCTTCGCGCCGGTCATCGAGGCGATCGGCCCGGCCATCCACCAGCTCTCGGATGGCGAGCTGGCGCTCGTCGCGGGTTCCGGCGGCCGTGATCTCGCGAGACTCCTGCCGGAGGTGGAGCCGCGACTGGCGCACCTGGGCCTCACCTCTGGCCGCACGAACGTGACCGCCCCGGTCCGGGC
>JANPDJ010000291.1:0-3868 GCA_031431395.1 Chloroflexota bacterium
CGAAGACCGTGACCGCTTCTCCGGCCGAGAGCAGGGAATGGACCAGTTCGCTCCCGATGAACCCGGCGCCGCCCGTGACGAGCGTTCGCACGGCCGGAGCGCCAGTCAACCCGGCCATCTCCGGCGGGTCGCGGCGAACCGCCTGTCCAGGCCGTACCAGCGTCCCGCGCGGAACGCCGCCAGGCACACCAGCGGAATCCACTCAACCGAGTACTCGTACACCCACTTGTCATTCCAGAGCGTGGCGAACTGGAGATGCAGGGCCATGCCCGCCGCCAGGAGCGCCGCGATGGGTGTGAGCAGGCCGAGGATCAGGAGGACCCCAACGCCCGTTTCGAGCGACCCCAGGAGGAACGAGAAGAACCCGAAATTTGGCACGACGACATGCTCGATCAGGTCGCGGTACGGCGCCACCGGATGGGGTTGGGTGATCACCTCGAACTGGATGATCGAAAGAGCGCTCCGGTTGCCGGTCCCCTGGATCACGAACCCGAGCGGCGTGTTCGGCCACAGGTTGGGGATGGCGGGCAGCAGCTTGGCGATGCCGTTGTGCAGGAACACGAGCCCCAGGAAGACGCGAAGAGCCGCCATTGCGCGGCCGAACCAGGGGCTCTGGAGCGCGGCAACAGCCGGATCGAATGGCATCGGCGCCATGGCTTGGGTCATCCTGTCCCTCCCTGCGTGCGGGGGCGCTCAGCCGCAGACAAAGCGGTCAAGTCGCACGGCCTGCTCGGCACTGAACATCTCAAGGCGGCGGCGGACGGCGGCCATGGCCAGTCCCAATGAAGCGTCAGCCGGAAGCTGCAGGCGCATGTCGGGATCGTTCGAGACTGGGTGCCAGAACCAGCCCTCGGCATCACATGTCAACTCGGGCGCCACGTCTTCCGGCCGGATCGGCTCCCCCTCCGCCGCAGCTCCACGGAGGGCAATGGGTCTGATGACGCGATCCTCGAGGGCAATTCCCAGCTCATCTGCGAGGGCGTGCAGGCCGGGGATCTCGTCGAGATGCGCCTCAGGGAGCGACGCGGCCAGCCGGACTCGTGCCCCGGCAGCACGCAGCGTCCGGATGCCCTCCAGGGCGCGCGCATGTGCCTGCCGGCCCCGATGGGCGTCATGGAGCGTCGGGCCCGCGGAATCAAGGCTGACTTGAAACGCGACCGGGCGCCGCTCCTCGATGAGGCGGCGGATCGGCTCCCAGCGCGCGCCTCGGAGCAACATCGCATTGGTCAGCAGGGTCATTGGCAGGCGGTCGGTCACGTACCGGATCAGATCCGGGAGGTCCTGCCGCAGCAACGGCTCTCCCCCGGTCAGAAAGACGTGCTCCAGGCCGGCGGCCGACGCCTGATCGACGAGACTCTGGATCCGGTCCGAGGCGAGATTCCGCGGGTCGGCACGGGGGCCTGCGACCACGCAGCAGTAGTCGCACTGCAGGTTGCAGTTGTAGTTCGTGTACAGCCACAGCCGGCGGGGCATGAGCGCATCGATGTCGAAGGCGAGGGCCGGCGCGGCCTCAGCCGAGAGGACGCGACCATCTGGAGCCCAATCAGTTCGAGCCCGCCCCTTGCGGATGTAGTGCAGGCGCCAGCCGGCCCGGAGCGGATCGTCGATCACGCTGAGCAGCCCGTGCCCGGTGGCACCCTCAAAGGTGCGCAGCTCGTCCGCGAGAGTCTCGACCGGGCTCGCGAGCCGCAGGATCTGCCCTTCGCGGAGGCCAAGGAACGCCGCGTGGAGTCGCAGGAGCAGCCCCGAACCAAGATCGGCGCGTGCGTCCTCGATTGACGCGTGCACCGGCATGGTGCGCCCGCCACCGTATGGAGTCGGCGTCCCGCCATCGATCATTGGCCGATACTGGCACCGGACGATGACGGGCCGGTGACAACGGGGGGCTGCCCCGGGGAAATACCGCTGCCGCGCCCGAGGCGACGACTGACGAGAGGTGCGCATGCCGATCCTGCTTCGGGCGGAGCCCGGCGACTACGCGCCGATCGTGCTCCTGCCCGGCGATCCGACCGGCGCCGCCATGGTCGCGCAGATGCTCGACGGCGGCCTGGAACACGTGCGGCTGGTCACCAGCCATCGCGCCATGGATGGCTACACCGGGACGTTCCGTGGCGTCCCGGTCAGCGTCCAAACGACGGGCATGGGCACGCCGAGCCTGTCGATCGTCGTGGAGGAGCTCCTGCGCCTGGGCGCGCAGCGACTGATCCGGATCGGCACCTGCGGCGGCATCGGGCGCGGCATTCGACTATGGGACCTCGTGATCGCCGCTGCGGCCAGCCCGATCGACGGCGCGACGCGCACGTACCTGCACGGTGACCCGTACGCACCCACCGCCGACTTCGGGCTGATCCGGGCGCTTGTGGATCGCGCGCACGCACGCGGCGCCACCTGCAACGTTGGCCAGGTGTGCACGATTGACGCCTTCTACGACCCGGATCCTGACCTCCTGGCGCGGTGGCAGTCGCGCGGTGTCCTTGCGTTCGAGATGGGGACGTCCGCGCTGTACTACCTCGCGGCACGTGCCCGCGCGGCCGGCGGGGACGTGTCCGCTGCAACGATCCTGACCGTGAGCACCGTGCTGTCCGACGGCATCGCGTCCGAGCAGTCGTCCGCGGCGCCGGATGAGCTGGAGCGGGCGACGCGGACGATGGTCGAGGTTGCCCTGGAGGCGGCCGTGATCGCAGGCTGACGCACGCAGCCCGTCAGGCGCCCTTGGCGATCTCCAGTTCGGCGCGGCCGCCGTCCTCGAGCAGGCCCGCATCCCATGCCACGGTCACCATCCGCAAGCTCTGCGCGATCCGGCGCTTCGACTCCGCGCCCGAGCCGACGTACATTCCCGAAATGATCCTGGCCGCGGTGGCAGCGGCCACGATCCGCGCGATTGCGGCTTCCTGCGCACGTGTCTCATCCGCAGAACGGTCCGCGGGCATCACCGGAAGTCCCTGGGCGAGTGCGAGGTCACCCGGTCCGACGTAGATGCCGTCCAGGCCCGGCGTGCGCGCGATCGCTTCGACGTTCGCCAGTCCCTCGGCCGTCTCGATCATCGCGATCGCCGCGACGCGCGCCAGGTCGTCGAGCCCAAGGCCCCATCGAGTAGATCGCGCGGGTCGGCCCGATGGGGCGGTTGCCGCGCGGCGGATACCGGCACGCGGCGACGAGCGCTGCGGCTTCGTCCGCCGTGGAGATCATCGGGACGATCACCGCCAGCGCACCCATGTCGAGCGACTTTCCGATGGCCGCCGGGTCCAGCGATGGGACGCGGGTCGTCGGCCAGATTCCGCGCGCCTCGAGCAAGGGGTTCGTGAAGGCCACGTCCGGCATGGTAGGCGCGCGACGTGCGGCGAATTCCGTGCTCCCCCACGGCTTACCATGGGGCCCGACCAGGCGGGGACGCGGAGGACGTCGAGCCGGTCCGCAGGACGAGGCCGCCAATGGATCCGGTTGGGGTCGGCATCATCGGCTCGGGCTTCATGGGCCGGACGTGGGGGGCCGTCGTGCAGGGAACAGCAGGGGCGCACCTGGTGGCGGTCGCCGGTGGCCGTCGGGCGCAGGGCCTCGCCGCCGATTTCGGCGTCCGGGTCGAGAGCCCCGATGAGCTGCTTGCCGATCCAGAGGTGGGCCTCGTCCTCGTCCTGACGCCACCGCGCAGCCACGTGGACTACGCGATCGCGGCCGCGGAGCACGGCAAGCACATCCTCATCGAGAAGCCCATGGCCAACTCCGCCGCCGACTGCGACCGGATCATCGACGCGGCCCGCCGCCACGATGTGCGGCTTGGCATCGTGTCCCAGCACCGGTTCCGGCAGTCGCCGGTCACGGCCAAGAAGCTGATCGACGATGGGGTCATCGGGGACGTCCGGATGATCCG
>JANPDJ010000292.1:0-28079 GCA_031431395.1 Chloroflexota bacterium
GAACAACGTCTTTCTGCACCTGCACCCGGTCCGTGTCCGTCAGCACGCGGTCAAGTTCGCCTACACCTTCTGCCTGGGCGGACTGTCGTTCTTCTTCTTCCTGGTGCTGACCGTGACCGGCGTCTTCCTGATGTTCTTCTACGTGCCGTCGGCGACCCTCGCGTATACGAACATCCTCGACATCCAGAGCCAGGTCACGTTCGGCCTGCTGACCCGGAACATCCATCGCTGGGCCGCCCACTTGATGGTGTTCTTCGTCTTCCTGCACATGATGCGGGTCTTCTACCACGGGGCCTACAAGCCGCCGCGCGAGTTCAACTGGGTCGTGGGCGTCGTCCTGCTCTTCCTGACGATCATGCTGTCGTTCACCGGCTACCTGCTGCCGTGGGACCAGATTGCCTACTGGGCCATCACGATCGGCGCCAACATGGCGGGGTACGCACCACTGTTCAACGTGCCGGGCAAGGTGCTCATGCTTGGCGGCCTCGAGGTCGGCCAGAACACGCTCCTGCGCTTCTACGTGCTCCACATCATGGTGTTCCCGCTGGTCGCGGCGATCTTCCTCGCGGTGCATTTCTGGCGCATCCGCAAGGACGGCGGCATTTCGGGCCCGCTATGACAGCCATTCGCGGCGTTGCCGCTTCCGCTCGCTCGCTCACGCAGGCTGAGGTGCGCTCGCTCGCGTGCTCGGCTCCGCCTTGCGCTGGGCGCGTCCTATCGGCCCGCTGGGGAATCTCATGACAGATACGAAGTCGCCGCCGGAACGGCGCGTCGTACTTCCGGTCGATCCGTCGAGAAGGACGGAGATCGACAAGCAGCGCGTGCCGATGTCGGCCCGTCCGTACCGCCTGCTGGCCATGGTCAAGCAGGATGCGGTGGTCCGGGTCCAGAAGGAGCCGGACGACACGGTCATGACCTGGCCGCACCTGCTGTCGATCGAGTTCCTCGCGGCGGCGATGATGTCGATCTTCCTGCTCCTGATGGGCCTGTTCGTGAACGCCCCCCTGGAGGAGCTCGCCAACCCCAACGTCACGCCCGCCGTCGCCAAGGCGGCGTGGTACTTCCTGGGCCTCCAGGAACTGCTGGCGTACATCCACCCGGTGGTCTCGGGCGTCATGGTGCCCGCGTTCGTCCTCGTGGGGGCGGCCCTCATCCCGTACGTCGACCGCGGCAATCTCCTCGCCACGCGTCCATCGCAGCGAAAGACAGCCGTCGTCCTGTTCAGTCTCTTCTGCATCCTGGGTCTGGTGGTGACGTTCGTCGGCATCTTCTTCCGGGGCCCCGGCTACAGCTTCGTGATCCCTTACGTGACCACGAACGGGCTTCACTTCAGCCTCTGATCGTTTCGACACCCGCAGAGGAACGCGCATTCGCATGAGCAACTACCAGGTCGAATCGGCAGACAAGCCCAAAGCACTCACGAAGGAGGCCATCAAGGCACTCCGGCGTCAGCAGGTCCAGGGCATCTCTCGGCGCCGCCTCCTGCGCACGTCGCTGGGAGCCGGCGTGGGCCTGTGGCTCGCCGAAGTGGGTGCGGGGACCCTTGGGTTCCTGTGGCCGAACCTCTCCAATGGATTCGGCGGCAAGATCGTGATCGGCAAGTTCAGCGACCTGAAGCTCCAGAACAGCAGCCTGCCCATCGACCAGGGCTTCCCTGCCTACGTGGCTGATGCACGTGCATACATCGTGCTCATCGACACCAGCCGGCAGGAGTTCATCAAGGGCGAGGACAAGAACGGCGACGGGACGGCTCTCAACGTGCGGCCGCTGTACCAGCGATGTCCGCACCTGGGCTGCCGGCCCAACCCCTGCCTGAAGAACTACTGGTTCGAATGCCCCTGCCACGGCTCCCGCTACGATCGCCTCGGGATCAAGGCGCTGGGTACGGCCTACGGACCGGCCCCGCGGTCGATGGACCGGTTCGCCGCGAGCGTGGACGGCGACGGGGTGCTCACGCTGGACACGGGCAAGATCACGCTTGGCTCGCTCCCCATCGCCCTGGGCCAGCCCGGCATCATTCCACCCAAGTCGCCCACCGGTTGCCTGTAGCCAACGTGCCCACGCATCCACCACTCACACCATCTCGAGGACCTCGATGACCGACCAGTCCGGTCGCGACCAGGGCACCCTCCCGGTCGGCCAGGGTTCCGGCGATCCGCGCGAGCGGTCGCTGCCCGTGCCGCGTCCGGCCATGGATGTCGCCCCGGCCGATCGATTCTCCGCACCGCCGAGTGCGCATGCCCCGTCGCTGTCGCCGGAGCGCGCCGCGACCATCGTCCGGCAGTCGGCCAGCGCGCGCTGGGTGGGCTTCCTCGCCGTCCTCGTGGTGGCGATCTTCGTGATCGCGTATTACTTCTACGATCTCGGCGTGCCGGGCATCGCCGGCACCAGCCGCCTGACGGCTGAGGTGAATGCCCAGCAGGTCACCGCCGTGGAGCGGGGATACAACATCTACCAGGCCAACTGCGCGCGCTGCCATGGCGCCAAGGGCCAGGGTGGCATCGGCCCTGTCCTCAACGACCAGTCCAAGCTGTTCGTCCACTTGAAGGCGCGGTACCTGCGCAACGTGCTGTTCTCCGGCGGCCGGTACGTCTGCGGCAATGCCAGGAGCCTCATGCCCGTCTGGGACCAGGCGAACGGCGGGCCACTGAATTACGTCGAGATCGAGGATCTCATCGCGTACCTCCGTGCCACCAACGAGAAGACGTACACCGCCCGCGATCCGGCCACCAGGGAACCCCTGACGGACGCAACAGGCAAGGTGAAGACATTCACGGGCTGGCGCGATCCCGCCTACAAGCCCGCTCCGGGTGCCACGCCGTTCCCCGATTGCTGGACGGACGCGTTCAAGACAGCTGCACCTTCGGCCGGCGCATCCGGCTCGCCGACGGCCGCGCCGTCCAGCTCGGCGGCGCCGTCCGGCTCCGGCGGCGGCACGGCGGTCACGATCAAGGCCCTCAACATCGCCTTCGACCCCAAAGAGGTCGAGGCGCCCGCCGGCCAGGCATTCACGCTCAACTTCGACAACAGCGACGCCGGTATCCCGCACAACGTCAGCATCATGGATGCGGCGGGCGCGTCGGTCTTCAAGGGCGAGATCTTTCCCGGTGTTGCCACGAAGGCCTACGCAGTGCCGGCGCTCACGGCCGGCGCGTACAAGTTCATCTGTGACGTGCACCCCAACATGACCGGGACCCTGACGGTCAAGTGAGCAATCTCTTGCGCGAGCAAGGCGCGGACGCGGCAACGTGGCGAGCGGTCGTCATCGCAGGCTGGCGTAAGGATGGAGGACGATGACGGGACAACGGCTCGGCACTGGACTGACGCCGCGACGGCGCGCCATGTTCGGGCTGCTCGACGCGGACGGATGGGCCTGGGCGACGTCAAAGGCCTTTGTCTGGTTCGTGTTCGTCATCTTCATGCTGGGCTACATCCCGGATCGCGCGTACTACTTCACCGTGTTTCCGACCATCGACCTCGGCATCAATGTCGTATCACCCATCAACCTCTGCCCGCCCGAGAACAAGACCCTGCCCTGCCCGGCCCCCGTCGGCGGCGTCGTGCCGTGGGAGCCCTCGCCGCAGCAGCTTGCCCTGCCGGGCGGGCGCCTGGACGGCGCGGCGGTCCAGGCCGGCGTCAAGATCCTCTACATCGGCGGCTCGGACGGGCAGACCGCTTCGGACAAGGTGTTTGTAACGGCCGCCTTCGGGAGCGGCAACTTCAGCCCCTGGACGGAGGGACCGGCGCTGCCGGCCGCCCGGAGCAAGCCCGCGGTTGCGTTCCTCGCCGGCTCGATCTATGTCGCCGGTGGCGCTGATCCCGCGGGCGCGCCCACGACTTCCGTCTACGTGCTGACGCCGGACGCATCGGGCGCGCTCAAGGCGTGGCAGACCGCCGCGGATGCCAAGCTGCCCATCGATCTTCCCGAGGCGCGAGCGGGTGCATCGCTGGTGGCCGCCAGCGACGGACTGATGCTCGTTGGTGGGGTGGGGCCGGACGGCAAGCCAACGAACACGGTGTGGAAGGCCACGCTGGACTCCGCAGGGAAGCTGGGCGCCTGGACGCCCACCGCACCGATGGTTCTTGGGAATGGCAGCCCTGCCGGGCGCGCCGATGGTGCGGCCGCCGTGGTGGGTTCGAGCCTCTTCGTCTACGGCGGCCGGGATGCGAACGGCCCAACCAGCGTGGTCATGCGCGGGACCCTCGGAACCACGGCCGCTCCGGCCGGGGCCGGTGCGTCGCCGTCGACCGCGGCCGTCGCCGCGCCCCAGCAGGTGCTCCGCTGGGCTGAAGGCCAGGGGGCGGCGAACCTGCCGGCTGCCCGGACCGACGCTGCCGGGTTCACTGCCAACGGCGGGTTGTACCTGGTCGGCGGGAGCGATGCATCCGGGCCCAAGAGCGAGCTGTACTGGACGACGCCCGACGCCGTCGGCAACATCCCCGAGTGGAAGCATCTCGCCGTCAGCGACCTCCCCGCTGAAGGCCTCAGCGGTTCGGCCGCGCTCGTCAGCGGCCCCAACGTGTTCCTCATCGGGGGCCGGACGGCCCAGGGCGTGATCGCGGGTGCCGCGCGTGCGAGCCTTGCTCCGCAACCGCCGTTCTTCCAGCTTGGCCTGTTCGGCGCCACCGTCCCGGCCCTCAAGATCGACGGCGAGGTCGGCCAGCAACTGGGGTACATGGCCGCCGCCGGCGTCGGCACCGGCAACTTCATCCTGCTCCTGCTCATCGGCTGGGCGTTGGCCCACAAGGAGCGGACACGCGAGCTGCTGGGTCATCTGCGCCGGCGTGGCCGGCGGACGTCCTGACCGGGTCCGGCGACAGCCCGTCGGCCCCGGCGCGCCGCGGCCGCGATCCCGCGGCGACCCGCTGACGGAGGCGCCGCCTAACCCTGGAGGTCGCCCTCGCCCGCCGCGACCGCGCCCCGGTTCACCGGCAGCCCGGCGCGTTCCCAGGAGATGATGCCCCCGGCCACATTGCTGACGTCACGCCAGCCGTTCGCGAGCAGGTGGGCTGTCGCGGCGGCCGAGCGGTTCCCGGAGCGGCACAGGATCAGGAGCGGCCGGTCGCCGGGCAACTGCTGATACCGCAGCATGAACGTGGACAACGGCACCAGCACGGATCCGCCGACCCGGACGACGTGGAATTCGTCGGGCTCGCGAACGTCCACGAGCAACGGTGGTTCGTCGCCGGCCAGCCGCTCCGCAGCCGTTAGGACATCGACCGCGGGAACCCCCTGGTCGTGATGCATCAGCGTTCCTCCGTCGTGGGGATCGTGGGTGGCTCAAAGGCCAGGTCTGCCGGTCCGTCGCCGGCGGGCATTCGCCGGGTCACGTCGGCGAGCAATGACGCGACGTCGATGCCCAGCGTGTAGCGGTGATCGTCGGCCACGCGGCCAAGGACAGTGGCTGAACCCGCCAGGTTCCTCGCCAGGCCCATCCCGTTCCCGCGGGCGCGATGGACGTAGGCCGCCGCCAGCTTGATGAGGCCCTGGTAGAGGTCCCGTTCAACCGCATCATCGGCGCCCATCCAGGCAGGCTCAAGCAGCTCATGCGCTTCGAACCAGTCGCCCCGCTCCCAGGCGGCCGTCGCGGCGACCAGAGCCGTCCGCCGGTCTGCCTCCGGAAGGGGACGGTACGCCTTGTCGCGGCCGCCCTGCCTGATGGTTGCCGAACCGAGTCGGGTCACCTCAGACGAGGTCCGCGAGCCTGCGCCGGCTGGCGAACCCCTCGTCCACGCCATGCCACCAGTCCACGTCGGCTTCACCCAGGCGCCAGCACAGCCAGATCTGGCGGCCGCTCGCAAGCGCAGGGAAGTCGATCAGCCCGCTGCTGATGTCGCGGAGCGTGATGCTCCAGGTGTCCAGGCGCGCTACGGAGGCCTGCATCTGGTCGATGACGCCCTGCATCCGCAGACGGATGAGCCGGGCCTCCTCGTCGGGCGCCACCGCGGGCCGCGCTGTCGGGCGTTCCGCGGCCGGATCCTCGCGGTTGCCGGCGCCCGCCTCGCGATCCGGGGGAGTGGTCTCGCCGTCCTCCGCGCCAAGCTCGACGAGGCGATCACGCAGCCGGACGAGTTCCTCTCGCTGCTCACGCAACAGGATGAGCATCTCGCGGACCTGGGGAACCCGGGCGTTCGCGGTGTCGATCGTGTAGAACGTTGCCACGGCCCGATTCTAGCGATCTCGAACCCGGACGCCGTGCGTTGGCCTTGCTACGATGCCGGGCATGCGACTTGCCGAGCGAATGTCCCGCCTCGGGACCGAAGCCGCCTTCGAAGCAGCCGCCCGCGCGCGTGCCCTCGAGGCGACCGGACGCCACGTGATCCACCTGGAGATCGGCGAACCGGACTTCGACACGCCCTCCAACATCATCGAAGCCGAGAAGCGCGCGCTGGATGCCGGCTGGACGCACTACCCGCCGGCGCCCGGGCTGCCCCAGCTGCGCGAGGCCATCGCGCGCGATTCCACGATCCGCCGCGGAGTGGCCGTGGACCCGTCGCAGGTCGTGGTGACGCCCGGCGCCAAACCGATCATGTTCTTCGCGATCCTCGCCCTCGCCCAGGCGGGCGACGAGGTGATCTATCCGGATCCGGGGTTCCCCATCTACGAGTCCATGACGCGCTTCGTGGGCGCCACCCCTGTGCCCATCCCGATTCGCCAGGAGAACGACTTCCGCGTGGATCCGGACGAGCTTGCGCGACTCGTGACGCCGCGCACGCGACTGATTATCTTCAATTCGCCGGCCAATCCCACCGGCGGCGTGCTCACGCGCGAGGACCTGGTCAGTATCGCCAACCTCGCCCGGGAGCGGGACATTCCCGTCCTGGCCGATGAGATCTACGGCCGGATCGTCTACGAAGGCGAGCACGTCTCCATCACCACGCTCCCCGGGATGCCGGAGCGCACGATCATCCTGGACGGCTTCTCCAAGACATACGCGATGACCGGCTGGCGGATGGGGTACGCGATCCTGCCCGAGTCGCTCGTGGCGCCGTTCAGCCGCCTGGTCATCAATTCCGTGTCCGGAACAAGTGCCCACCAGCAGGTCGCCGCGACGGAAGCCCTCACCGGTCCACAGGACGCCGTGGACGAAATGGTGGAGGAGTTCCGTGCCCGCCGGGACCTGATCGTGGACGGCCTGAATGCGATCCCCGGAGTCAGGTGCCTCCGGCCGAAGGGCGCGTTCTACGTCTTCCCCGACATCTCGGGCACGGGCCTCACGGGTCCCGAGGCCGCCGACCGGCTGCTCAACGAGGCCGGTGTGTCCGTGCTATCGGGCACGGCGTTCGGACAGGTCGGCGCGAACCACCTCCGTATCAGCTACGCGAACTCGAGAGCCAACATCCGGGCGGCCCTCGAGCGGATGCGCACCGTCTTCGAGTCCGTCAAGGTCTAGGGCGACTGCCCGTCATCCACCGGATCGCGAGCGCCGTTTCGCGAAGGAGAAGCCACGTGGCCAACCGTCCCCGCGTCTTCGTGAGCCGTCGCATTCCCGAGGACGGCCTGAACCGGATCCTGGCAGCCGCCGATGCCGACGTGTGGCCCGATGAGCTGCCGCCGCCACGGGACGAACTCCTGCGCCGCATCGAGGGCGTGGATGGAGTCCTCGCGCTGCTCACGGATCGCGTGGACGCCGAGTTCTTTGACCGGGCCGGCCCGCAGCTCAAGGTCGTCAGCAACTACGCCGTGGGCTTCGACAACATCGTCGTCCCGGAGGCGACCCGGCGAGGCGTGCCCGTGGGGAACACGCCCGGCGTGCTGACCGACACCACCGCGGACCTGGCATGGGCGCTGCTCATGGCGGCCGGCCGGCGCGTGGTGGAGGGTGACCGGTACGTCCATGACGACCGCTGGCGAACGTGGGGCCCACTGCTTCTCCTCGGGACGGACATCAGTGGGGCGACCCTGGGGATCGTTGGCTTCGGCCGGATCGGCCAGGCGATGGCGCGCCGCGCGGCGGGCTTCGGCATGACCGTCCTGTACCACGACGTGCAGCCGCTGCCCGATTCGGTGACCGGACCGCTTGGCGCCACGTTCGTGGGCCTCGACGAGCTGTTCGAGCGATCGGACTTCGTCACGCTGCACACCAACCTCACGGACGAGACACGCCACCTGGTCAACGAGGCGCGCCTGCGCCGGATGAAGCCGACCTCCGTGCTGGTCAACACATCCCGCGGGCCCGTGGTTGACCAGAAGGCCCTCCACCGGGCCCTGTCCGAGGGCTGGATCATGGCCGCCGGCCTGGACGTCACGGATCCAGAGCCCATGCTCATCAGCGAGCCGCTCCTGGCGCTACCCAACTGCATCGTGGTGCCGCACATCGCGTCCGCCTCCCGGGCCACCCGCGCAAAGATGGCCGAGATGGCCGCGGCAAACCTGCTCGCGGGTGTCCGCGGCGAGCGTCTGCCCACGCCGGTGAACCCGGAGGTCTACGCGGGGGGCTGATCGCCCCGGGGCGTCCCGCCGCAACGGTTCGAATGGCTGCGGCGACCGCTTGCCGACGGCTGCTATGATGCCCGCAATGACAGAAATACTTGCTGCAAGAATTTGCATTCAGCAGGACTGTCCGCGGGTTCCGGCGCGGTGCTACGCCGCTCCCGATATGACCGCGATCTCGAGGAGCGGAGGCGACCGATGACGACCCTGGAGCAGCCGGCCGGTGTCGCGATCCCGGCAACCATGCAGATCGCGACGATGACCGCCGTCGGCGAGATCGGCCTGCGATCCGCGGATGTGCCCCAGCCGGCGCCCGGTGAGGCCCTGGTGCGCCTGCGTGCCACCGCGATCTGCACATGGGAGCAGCGGAGCTACAGCGGGGCCCAGAGCAACAAGTTCCCCTTCGTGGGCGGGCATGAGATCGCCGGCGAAGTGGTCGCCATCGGCGCGGGTGGCGCCAACCAGCTGAAGGTGGGCGACCGGGTGGCCATCGGGCCGTCGTCCTGCGGACGCTGCCACTGGTGCCTGACGGGCCAGGACCGGTCGTGCGTCCAGCACTATGCCGGCTCCGTGGTGTACGGCGACGCGTGGGGCCCGGGCGGCTTCGCGCAGTACAAGGTCCATCCGGCCAACGGCCTCTACGCCATCGGCGACGCGCCGTACGACGTTGCCGCGTTGTCCGAACCGCTGTCGTGCGCGCTCCACGCCGCGCGGCTCCTGGATATCCGCGTCGGCGAGGACGCCGTCGTGCTGGGTGCCGGCGTCATGGGGTTGATGAACGTGGTGGCGCTCAAGAAGCATGGTGCTCGTGTCATCGTCAGCGAGATCGACGCAGAGCGCCTCGCTCGAGCCAGAGCAATGGGCGCGGACGAGATCATCGACGCGTCGCGAGAGGATCCTGTTGCCCGGGTGAAGGAACTCACGGAGGGCCGGGGCGCGGAAGCCGTGATTGCCGCCATCGGCCACGTGAAGGCCAACGAGCAGGGCGCGGCCATGCTCTCCGAGAAGGGGCGTTTCGTGCTGTTCGCCGCCGCCCATCCGGAGCCCGAGTTCACACTCAGTCCCAACACTTGGCACAACCGGGAGACCGGGGTCTTCGGGGTGGTGTCCAAGGAGAAGCAGGACTTCTACACCGCGACCCGCCTGATCCGCTACGGCCAGGTGGATCTGCGCCCGCTGGTCCAGGCCGCATATCCGCTCGAGCGCGTGCGCGAGGCGATGGACCAGGCCATCCGCCCGGGCACCTATCGCGTCATCGTCGAGCAGTAGGACACAGGGCGGCGCTGCCCAGGATGCGGCCCGCACGACCACAGGCCACAGCACCGAAAGGACATCTCACATGAAGCGTCGCATGCATCGTCTCCTCCGTTCGGACGGGCGGATCCTCATCGTGGCCATGGACCACACGGCGTTCATGGACGAACCCGTCCCGGGGCTCGTCCAGTACGCGCAGACGTGCCGGACGGTCGTCCCCCAGGGCGCCGATGCGTTCCTCTCGCCCATCGGGTCCATCCAGAACTTCGCTGATTCGTTCGGCTCCGCCGCGGTCGTCGCCAGCGTCCAGCTGGACGATCCGTTCCTCGAGGTTGCCGTCGCGCGTGCGCTGGCCGTTGGGGCCGATGCGGTGAAATCGATGGTCTATCCGTTCTCGGGTGACGACACCGTGATCCGCGCGATGCGCCTGGCCGCCGACGCCGCCGCCGTGGGCCTGCCGTACATCGCGGAGCCCATCCCGGGTGGCTTCTCCCGGGCCGACATGCGTTCCCCCGAGATCATCGCGGCGGGTGCGCGGATCGCGGCTGAGAGCGGCGCCGACATCATCAAGACGTTCTACCCGGGCACCCCGGAGGCGATGCGCAAGGTCGTCGAGTACGCGATGGTGCCAGTCGTGGTCCTCGGCGGCTCCAAGAAGGACACCGTCCGGGCCCTCTACCAGGAGGTCTACGACGCGGTCATCCTGGGCGGGGCGTCCGGCGTGGCCATCGGCAACAACATCTGGCGCGCGAAGGACCCAGGAGGGGTGACTCGCGGCCTGGCCGCGATCATCCACGGCGACAAGAGCGTGGACGAAGCGCTCGCGATCGCGGGCGAACCGGTCTAGGCAGCGTTTCGGGGGGCTGGCGGGGCGCCCGGTCCAGGTGGGTCGGACGGCCCTCGGCGGAGGCTGAACACGATGGTCGCACAGGCTGAACCCAGGACCGACCCGCGCTGGGCGTGGATCAGCGAGCAGGTCTATCCGCTCCTCATCGACGGCGCTCTCACCGGCGCCACCGATGAGGCGGCGTTCCCGTCGATTTCGCCTCGGGACAACCGGGCAGTGGCCCGAATCGCCCAGGCATCCGCAGCCGACGTGGCGTCGGCCGTGGCGGCGGCGCGACGCGCGTTCGACGAGGGGCCGTGGGGCCGGACCACCGCCAAGGAGCGAGGCGTCTACCTGCTCCGGATCGCCGGCCTGATCGAGAAGCACGCCGACGAACTCGCGTTCCTCGAATCCGTGGACGCCGGCAAGCCGATCTCATCGGTGCACTACAGCGACATCCCGATCAGTCTGGACTCGCTGCAGTTCTTCGCGGGGCGGGCCCGGATGACGCGCGGGGTCGCAGCCGAGATGGCCGACAGGGCCGTCATCCACCACGAGTTCATCGAACCGATGGGCGTGGTGGCCGAGATCCTCCCGTGGAACGGGCCGCTCTGGACGGGGGTGCAGCGCCTCGCCGCGATCCTGGCCGCCGGCAATGCCGCCATCGTCAAGCCGGCCCAGATGGCGTCGCTGACGTTCATGCGGCTCGCGCAACTGTTGCTCGAGGCAGACCTGCCGCCTGGAGCCGTCAACGTCGTGGCCGGTTCGGGATCCGTCGTGGGCGCGGCGCTGGTGAGCAATCCCGGCGTGGACATGATCTCGCTCACCGGCGGCATCGAGACCGGCTCACAGATCCTCGCCGCAGCCGCACCCACGGTGAAGCGCGTTTCCCTGGAGTTGGGCGGGAAGAACCCCAACCTCGTGTTCGCGGACGCATCGCTGGACCAGGCGGTGTTCTGGAGCGCCCTGGGGGCCTTCGGGAACACGGGCCAGATCTGCGTCTGCGGGTCCCGGATCCTCGTCCAGCGGCCGGTGTACGAGGAGTTCGCCGCGCGACTGGCCGCAGCGGCCGCAGCGATGGTCGTGGGCGATCCCCTGGATCCGTCCACGCAGCTCGGCCCCGTCATCGCGCAGAGCCACGCGGCCAAGGTCTGGGAGTACATCGGGATCGCGCGCCACGAGGGCCGGATCACCACGGGCGGCGCACCCTACACGGACCCAGTGCGGGCCGCCGGCGCGTACGTTCCGCCGACGGTCGTCGTGGACGTCACGCCCACCTGCCGGGTCGCCACGGAGGAGATCTTCGGGCCCGTCGTCACGCTGCTCCCGTTCGACACGCTCGACGAGGCGCTGTCCATCGCCAACGACACCACGAACTACGGGCTGTCGGCGGGGCTCTTCACGGCGTCCGTGGACACGGCGTGGGCGGTCGCGCGGCGCCTCAAGGCGGGCCAGGTCTACGTCAACCAGTGGTTCTCGCCGGGTGTGCTGGAGGCGCCCGGCCACGGCTACCGGCGCTCGGGCTACGGCGGCGTGGGCATCGAGAAGTACACGCAGCGCAAGGAAGTCTTCTTCCGAGTTGGTGATCCTGCCATCTGAAGGCGCTTGATCTGGACCCGCGGCCGCCGACGCGGACCACGCCTGCCGCCGGCGCGGACCACGACGGCCGCGAAATCTTCGCGCGGACGCGAACGCGGACCCGCGGCCGGCAACGCGGACCACGACAGCCGGAGCGCTGCGTTCGAGTCGGGCTCCCGGTGTTCGTGGCGAAGTGGATCAGGCGGTGCGTCGTCCGCCGGCCTGTCGGCGCAATCCGCCTCGACGTCTTCGCGCGGACGCGCTCCTCGCCTATCATTCGGCGCGCTGCGACACTGGCCCATTGGCGCGCGGCGGAGGAGGACGCGTGACGTGACGAAGATCGAGATCTTCGTGTCTGACTTCGAGCGCAGCCGTGCGTTCTACGAGTCGCTGGGGTTCTCCATGGTCCGCCAGTGGCACGATTGGGCGATGCTGGCACTTGGTGACAACGTGCTCGACCTGCAGGGTGACGAGCATGCGGTGGCCGGCCCGCACTACTTCACGCCGGAGATCGGACGGTTCCCGCGCGGAACGGGCGTCGAGATCTCCATCGAAGTTGAAGAGATCGATGCGATGTACGACCGGGCGCGCTCGCTGGGGGTCGACGTCGTCAAGGCGATCCAGGACCGGCCGTGGAAGGCGCGCGACTTCCGCATCGCCGACCCGGACGGCTACTTCATCCGTTTCACGACACCGCTGCGCAGGGAGCGGCTGGCGGCCGCCTCTGACAAGGGCGACGCCGGCCACCCGTAAACGGGATTGCCGTGCACGGATCCGCCTCGTAGCTTCCGCCACCGGCGGAGCCGCGTCCGACTCGTGCACCCCGTGCACAGGGATGGCCATCAGGAACCTTGAGGAGTCCCCCGGACCTCGCGCGCGCTACAGCACCAGGATTGCACTCGTCCTTGGATTCTCGCCGGCAGCGAGGCGGTCAAGAATGACCTTCTGTCCGCCCGGCAGGTTGGTGCGCAGGAGTGCGCCGGTCTCGCCGAGAAAGGCCCGAACCCGCCGCGTGTTGGGCAGTATGAGCAGGACGTGATCCACCTCGCCGTCCCGGCGTTTCAGCTCGAGCCGCCGATTGAGCGCCTGCCCGTCCCTCGGTCCGGTCTCGGCTTCGACGCCGCAGCGCCAGGCCTCGCCACGAAGCAGCATGTCCCAGGCGCGCTGGTCGCCGGGCATCGGCAGCGGGACCTCGAATCCGAACGTGATGCCCGCATGCAGACGCCTGCGGAATCGCTCGAGCAGGCGCGTCTGGCCCGCATCGCGCAGGGCCTCGCCGCCGGGGTACATGCGTAGCGACAGTTGGAGACCGACGGCGCCGGCGAACTGCGCCAGGTCAGCGACGGTGACGTTGGTCATCCGGCCCCGCTCGATCCGGCTGACCTTGGAGTGCGACCACCGGAGTGCACGACCAATGTCCACTGTTGAGAGGTTCCGGTCGAGTCGTGCGGTCCGCAGTTCGATGCAGGCACTGCCGGTCAAGCGACGCCCAGCTTCGGTTGCTGCGTCCACGGCGCGCTCGCGAGTTGTCACGTTGCGATCATCGTGATGGGCGCTTACCTGCGACGTATTCCGCCCTGAGCCTCTCGCCCTCCGGCCCGGATGCCGCTGTGCACCTCGTGCACGAGTGGGACCGACCGACGAGCCGAAGTCCTTCGCCGCGGGAACGGCCCGCAAGCCTGGGCGCTGCAGGGCGCCATTTCGGTCACCGGGTGCACATATCGGGCCACCAGCCGCGTTTCGGAGTCCGACCCGTGCACCCCGTGTACCGAACGGCCAGGCGGAGCTTCGGCCGCGAGCCGGTCGCGGTTGATCCGTGCGCCCCATGCACAGTGGGCGCCCAGTGCACGAGAATCGTCTTCACGGACACCGAGGGCTTCCCTGACCGCCGCCCGATGCACCGCGTCACTCGCTCAGCAGCTCAGCGGGCCGACCCACGAGCCCCACCGACCCACGAGCCTCACTGCCCGGAGGAACCGCCCCACCGTCAGCCGACACGTCCGGGGCCACGAGCCCCCCCGGCCGCCAGAGGTGCCGCGCGCCGCTTCGAGCGGTCCACCTGGGCGATCACGATGCCGGCCACCACGAGGAGCACGCCAAGGATCATCGGGATGGAGCCTGTCTCGTGGAAGAACAGCGCGGACGCCGCGAAGCTGAACACGATCTGCGATGAGCTGATCGTGTTGGTGGTGGCAACGTCGGCGTACTTCATCGCCTGGGTCAGGCCGATCAGCGCCATCGCGTTGAAGCAGCCGGCGACGAGCACGGCAACCAGCGTGCCGGGATCCACGCCTCCGAACGCCCGCGCGGGATCCCAGCCGCCTCGTGCCAGGACGACGATGGTCAGCGGGACGATGCCGCCCAAGGTGGTGCCGGCGAGCGTCACGAACAGGATGGGCCGGCGCCGCTGGACCATCCGGGTCACGACGTTGCTCATGGCGTAGCTGCTGCCGGCCAGCAGCGCGAAGACCAGGCCCAGAGCCCAGAGCTCCCGCGGTGTGCCGAGTTGCGCCAGGGCCACGAACACCAGCCCCAGGGCGATCACCGCGGCGCCCGCCACCTGTTCTCGGCGGGGTCGCTCGCGAAGCACAAGAAACGCCAGGCCGATCCCGGCGAAGACGGAGCCGCCCTGGACCCCGTTGACGGTGATGCCGAGCCCGCCGTCGTTAAGGGCCTGGAAGAAGAACACGTTGCCCACGAGGAAGCTGATGAAGCCGCCGGCCACGAGGGCCCCAGCGAACCGCCAGCCCAGGAAGGCAGGATCGCGCGGACGGAACTCCCGCCGGCCCGTGCCGATCACGACACCCCAGGCAACCAGCGCGACCGGGATCTGGCGAAGCATGGAACCGAGGAAGGGGTCGATCTTCGGCGCTGCAGCCCGCAGGGTCACGTTGACGATCGTGTACGAGACTGCGGCCACGAGGGCCCAGCGCTGGCCCGGGCCGAGACGGATCTTCATGACACTCCGGGTGGACGAGACAGAACGACGGCCCGGGCTTGAGCCCGGGCCGTCGGAGCACTACGAAGGGGGTTGAGGCTTACTTCGCAGCAGGTGCCGCGCAGGGCCCGTACGGCTGAAGGATCGACGAGCCGCACGCGTCGGTCACGTAGTTCGGCGACGGCCCGTTGAACGGGATCGCGCCGACCAGCGCAATGATGAGGTATGCCGCGACCAGGGTCATGGGGCTGATCCGGCGGCGGAGGAGCCACCACGTCATCAGCACGAGGCCCAGGCCGAGGAGGCCGGGGAAGATCTTGTCCACGACGTCGGTCTGGAGGTTGAGGTGCGTGTTGCCGACGTACAGCGGGTAGGCGATGAACACGGTGACGAACTGCGCGGCGAGGGCGCCGAGCACGAGGTTGCCGAGCACGGACGCCCCGGTGATGATCCGGTCCAGGGCGCCGGACCGCAGGATGTCCGTAACGAACGTGCGGCCGCGGTAGTAGCCCTGGGTGTATGCGACGTACCCGATGGCCAGAAAGATCCCCATCGCGAGAACGATGAAGATCACCGCGCCGAGCGGGTTGCCGGTGATGGTGGCAAGGTCCGGGGTCGAACCGGCCTGGACAGTCCCGATGCCCGCGATGCCGATGCCGAGTGCGAGCAGGATCGGCAGGATCGTGCCCTGGTCGATGGTGTCGCCGATGCCGGCGAGCGGTCCCATGAGGCCCGACTTCACCGAGTTGATCGCATCGTCGTCGATGTCGGCACCGTTGGCGCGCTGCTCCTCCATGGCGATGACGGCGCCGTGGATGACTCCGCCCCAGTTCGGCTCCGTGTTGAAGAAGACCAGGTGCCGCTTGAGGGCAGCGCTGATCTCCTCCGGTGTGTGGTACAGGCGCCTGATGATCGGCGTCATCGCGTGCGCGAACGCGGTGGCCTGGAGGCGCTCGTAGTTGTAGTTGGCGTGCGAGAAGAAGGTCCAGAGGATCCATGACCGGATCAGGTCACCGCGGGTGACCTTGCCGCCCATCGCGGCTCCTGTCTGAGCAGTCACGGTCATGCCCTCCCCTGCGTCGCTGCGGTTGCGGCGGCGGTGCCACCGCGATCACGGTTCCCCATGAAGTACACATGGAGATAGGCGAGCACGAGGCCGACAACACCGATCACGACGATCGAGATGGAGTGGTTCGACGCCACGACGAGGGTGTACCCCAGGAAGAAGTAGGGGATCACCGCGCCGCGGAAGATGAACCGCATGTTCATCGCGATGCCGATGGCCGGCAGCACGCCGCCCGCGATCGCCATCCCGTTGAGGACCCACGTGGGGAGCCTCGTGAGGATGTCCGTGACGAAGGTCAGGCCCTGCGACGCGAACAGGAACACGGGGATGAACGTGATGGCGAAGAGCCAGATCTGTGGATAGAGCCAGTTCGCTCTCGCCACCTCCCCGATGTTCGCCTCCTCCGCGCGCCGGTCGGCGTAATGGAGGAACACCACGTCGCCCGTCATGCGGAAGTTCCAGATGATCGTGCCGAGAAGGCCGATCGGGACCGCAATCGCCAGCGCCTGGGCGTAATCAAGGTTCGCCGAGAGCGCGAGCGTCGTGCCCACCCAGCCTGCCAGGGCCGGATCGCCCGGGATGGAACCGCCGGCCGAGATGAACCCGAGGTAGATCAGGTTGATTGCGGCGCCGATGAGCGTGCCCTTCGCCGGATCACCCAGGATCAGGCCGACGATCAGGCCGGCCGCGAGTGGCCGGTAGATCGTGAAGAAGCCGAAGCCGAACAGCCAGGGGCCCTGCGACAGGTAGTAGCCGATGGCGATGAGGAATGCCTGGAAGACACTGACAGTGATCTTCTGCGGCGCGTCAGCCGCGAGCGTCGTCAACGGGAGGGCGAGCAAGAGCCCGCCGAGGATGAGCGACGCTCCGAGGAACCTCGTGAAACGTCTGTGCATGCTCCTACACCTCTGACGTGGGCGGATGGGCGCCGGTCTCAGGCGCCCTTGTCGACCGAACTGAAGGGCACAGGTCGGTCGTCAGCGACGATTCGCAGCTCGACACGCGTTCCCATGGCTTCCAGGGCACGCATGGCCTGCAGCTCTTCGTCGTTGGCAGAAATGTTCTTGTAGAGCGTCCGGCGACCAGGGCCTGCGCCCATACCGCCAACGTTGAGCACGGAAAACGGCACGCCCGCCTCACGCAGGGCGAGTGCCGTGACGGGTGACTTCATCAGCACGAACGCGTCCTCGCTCGTGGCGGCGATCTGCGTAACTCGCTGGGCGCCCTCCACCGTGCCGTGCACCTCGACGGGCACTCCCTGTGGCGCGGCAAGGACCATCAGCTCCTTCATGAAATCGTCCCTGGCGGTCTTGTCGTCAACGATGACGATTCGGTCGACGTGGATCGATCTCAACCAGACCGCAACGACCTGGCCGTGAATCAGCCGGTCGTCGATCCGCACGAGCTTCAAAGCCATCCAACCCCTCCCATGCTGTGGCCTGACGCTGATCCGGAATGGCCCCTACGAGACCGACGCGCACCCTCCGCTTGCGGTCGGGATCCGGGTTCCCCTCACGCGATGTCGCGGACCAGACGCCTGGTCGAGTCCACGATACTGTCCCGCCCGGTCGAAACCAAGCGTTCCACGGACTCCTCATCGAGCGTTTCCAGGCTGGTCACAGCCTCGATGACGATCCCGAGGTTGACTCCGGCCACCGTGACTGTCCGGGGACGGCCACGCGCGACAAGGCAGGCGACATTGTGGGGCGTTCCGCCCTGGAGATCCGTCAGAAGCAGGGTCCCGGCCTCCGGCGGACCCATTGCCTCGCGCATCCGCTCGGCGAAGCCCTCGGGGCTCTCGTGCGGTTCCAGGCCGAGCGCCACGACGTCTTCCTGGGGTCCGCAGATCATCGTGGCGCTCGCAAGGAAGGCGGCGGCCAATGAGCCATGGGCGGCGATCACGATCCGGAACGGGCGCACGCGCACACTCCAGTGAAGCGCCTCCGCCGCGCGACCACGGTCGATGCGAAGGCCCGAATCTGCTCTGATTCCTGCAAACTCTTGCGGACGAGATTTGCAGGAGCGGTACCGCCGTGTATACTCCGGCCCGTCTCGGGTGTCAAGGTTCCGGTGGCATTCCGCGGGCGGCGCGGACTCATTCTCACCCCGCACGCGGGCATCCCGGCGCCCTTGCACGCGGCGGTCTGGACGTTCACGCGAGGTCGGGCGATGGGACGTCGATCGGGTCCGGCGGACGGCGGGACGGTGGCCACGGGCGATGTGGAGATGATGCGCCTGGTCGCGGATCTCTACTACCTGCGGGACCACAGCCAGCCGGAGATCGCGGACCTGACCGGCTTTTCCGTCTCCAAGGTGTCGCGACTGCTTTCGCAGGCCCGCGAGCAGGGGATCGTCAGGATCACCGTGGAGCCCCCTCCCGCCGAGCTCACCCCCATTGCCCACGAACTCGCCGAACATCTGGGCGTCCAGGTCCTGGTGACGCCCGGCCGGGCCACCACCCCTACGATCGCCGCGCGGCTGTGCGGCATCGCCGCCGCCCCCCATGTGGCATCGATGCTGCCCACCTCGGGTGTCGTGGGAATCGGCGGTGGCTACACCTTCGCCGCGCTCACCCAGGCGATGCCGGCCATGCACCGGCCGGGGCTCACGGTGCTCCCGTTGGTGGGTGGCTGGGACGTCCGCAATCCCCACCTGGACACGAACGAGCTGGTGCGGCGCATGGCCGATCGACTTGGAGCCGGCACCCGCCTGCTGCTTGCGCCGGGCCTGCTCGACTCCGAGGCGACAAAGGACGCCCTCCTGGCAGACAGCGGCGTCACGTCAACTACGGACTACTGGCAGCGGCTGGACATGGCGATCCTGGGCGTCAGCGGCGGCCCCGCAGCGCGGCCGGGTTACGGAACCGTCATGGATCGGCTGGATGACGCCGGCCGCGAGCGCCTCGCAACGAAGGGCGTGGTGGGCGACGTGGCGGGCTACTTTGTCCGCATTGACGGCTCGCTGGTCGAAGACGAGTGGACGCGCCGGTCCATCGCCATCCCGCTTGAACTGTTGCGGCGCACGCCGCTGGTGGTCGCGATCGCGGCGGGTTCCAACAAAGTGGAGGGCATCATCGGCTGTGCGCGCAGTGGACTCCTGCACGTGCTGGTGACGGACGCGCCCACCGCCGACGCGGCGCTGCGCCTGGTTCGGGCCGAAGCGGGCGGGAAGGGCGTGAGGAGCGGGCCGCCACGGCGGCGCGGCGTCAGGCTGGTGGGCGTTCCGGCGTAGCCGCGGGTCGCAGTTCCACGAGCTCCATTGCCAGGGCGCGCACTTCGGCCGCGTCCCGCGCATCCAGTGCGCGTGCCGCGAGGTGCCGGAGCTGCTCGTGGGTGACCGCAGCCAGGTGGTAGCGCAGCGCGTCCAGTGAACCCGCATCGGCCGACAGCTCGCCCACGCCAAGGCCGACAAGAACCAGCGCGCCCGCCGGATCGCCCGCCAGCTCGCCGCAGACAGCAACGGGCCTGCCCGCGGCTGCCGCAGCGCCGGTCACCATCCGGATTGACCGGACCACGGCTGGATGGAGGGCATCCTGCAGTCCGGTCAGGGCAGCGTTGGTCCGGTCGGCTGCCAGCAGGTACTGCGTCAGGTCGTTCGTCCCGATACTGAAGAAGTCCACGCGCGCGGCCAGCTCGCGCGCGAGGATGGCCGCGGACGGCACCTCCACCATGATGCCCGTGACGATGTGGTGAGCGGCGGGCAGTCCATCGGCCGCAAGCTCCGCCTGGGCGTCGCGGATCATCTCGTTGAGCAGGTCTACGTCAGCAAGGGTGGCCACCATGGGCGCCATGATGTGCGGCTCGACCCGCGCGGCGGCCGCGGCGCGCGAGATCGCGCGGATCTGGGTCATCAGCAGCGACCGATCGGCGTACGCGAGGCGGATGGCACGGACACCAAGGAACGGGTTCGCCTCGTGCGGCAGGTGCAGGTAGGGGATGCCCTTGTCGCCGCCGATATCGGCCAGCCGGACCACGACCGGCCGATCCGGACCGAACGCCTCGAAGACTTCCCGGTAGGCCGCCAGCTGCTCGTCTTCCGTGGGCGGGGACTGGCGGCCCATGAACAGGAACTCGGTGCGGAACAGCCCGATCCCCTCGGCCTTCGCCTCCAGCGCGCGCGGGACGTCTGCCGGCTTGCCGATGTTGGCGAGCAGCCTGACGCGGTGGCCGTCCTTCGTCTGGGCCCGCCGGTCGCGGAATCCCTTCGCGAGTTCGCCCTGGAGGAGTGCGGCCGCCCGACGCTCCTGCATCGCGTTGAGCTCCGCGGCCGTGGGTCGGGTGAAGACCACCCCCGAGATCCCGTCCACCGCCATCTCGATGCCGCGTCCGTCGGCCGGGCCTCCCGCGGCGGCGGCCGCGGCCGTCTCCTCGTCCACCGCCGCATGAAGGCCGGAGACGCCCACGACGCAGGGGAGGCCCAGGCCGCGGGCGAGGATCGCGGCATGAGCGGTCCTGGAGCCCGTCTCGAGGGCAATCGCGAGGATCAGACCGGGCGGGATCTCCGCGGCCGTGGACGGCGGGAGGTCATCGGCGACGACGATCGACGGTTCGGCCGGCAGGTCCAGGTCTTCGCCCGTCAGGATCCGCTGCATGCGCGCCCCCACGTCCCGCACGTCGGCGGCTCGGGCCGCCAGCAGCTCATCGTCGAGCGCCGCAAGTTCCGCGGCCGCGGCGGCCGCGGCAGCGGCCAGTGCGCCCAGCGGCTCTTCCCCGATGTCCAGCCGGCGGCGCCACTCATCGAGCAGGGTGGGATCGGTCGCCATCATGGCCTGGGCATCGAAGATGGCGGCTTCTTCCGCCCGCCCGGCTTCCCGCAACTGCGCCCCGATTTCCTCGAGCTGGGCAGCCGCGATTGCCGCTATTGCCGGTGGATCGACGGCCCCCGACGCGATTGCGGCCGGGGCTCTGTCGTCGCTCTCTCGGTGACGCCATACGGGACCAACGGCAAATCCCGGAGCTGCGCCCACCCCCGTCAGCCGCATGGCGATCTCCATTGGGCGCCTGGTGTTCCACGCGCCTGCGGCCCCAAACATACTCCGGTTGCCGGGACCGGCCCGTCGGGGAATCGCAACGGCGCCCGCGTTGCCGCGGGCGCCGTTGGGTTGCGCGAGAGAACGAGAGAGCCTACGAGCTCAGGTACTTGATGATGACGTCCTGGACGCCTTTGACGGCTGCGGCCTGGGCCTTGGCTGCGTCGTAGGTGCCGTCGATCATCTTGGCGATGACTTCGTTGAAGACCGGGAAGGTGTCATAGGGCAGCGAATAGCCCTCGGTGATGCCCTTGTACTGGAGCGCGTAGGCCGCCTGCAGCGGCTGCGCCTTGATGACGTCGGCGCTGGTGGCGACAGAGGTGCGCGCGGTTGCGTAGAGCACCAGTGCGCCGTCGTCACCCTTGATCGTCGTCGCGGCTGCGAGTCCGATCTCTGGGCTGAAGTTGCGCTTGGCCCAGCTCCAGCACGCATCGGTGTTCTTCGAGAACCTGCTGACGCCGAGGCCGTCCGGGCCGCCCGTGGAGCCGGTGGTCCCGGGCTTGACGCCCGGATGCTGGCGCACGCCGACAACGGCGGCGGTGGCCGCCGGCAGGCCCGGGCTCTCGCTGTTCATGACCGTCGCGACGTTGCCGTCACCGAAGATCTTGAAGGCATCATGCTCGTTCGTGATGTTCATGTACTTGGGATCCCAGAACCCGGACTTGATCCCTTCCTCGATGACCTGGAAGGTCAGGAGGCCGTCCTCGCCGTCGAACATGACCTGGGTCCGATCCGGGCTGAACATCGGCTTCCCGGTGGAGTTGTAGATCTTCGTGAAGTAGAGCTGGGCGAACAGGTTGGCCTGCGTGGCCAGCCACGGCTGGATGCTCGGGATGATGTTCGCGGCCTTGAACTTGGGAACCAGGGCGAAGAGCGCCGGGTAGTTGTCCGGCGGATTCTCGCCGTCCTCACCGATCTTGGTGAAGAGGCTCTTGTTCCAGTTCCAGACCGAGGGGCTGTCGTACAAGGGGAGGGCGCGAAGGACGCCGTCACCTGTGGTCAGCGCCGCGAGGGAGCTGGGGAAGAAGTCGCCCAGATCGCCGAAGAGCTCCGCCGTGACCGGCTGCATCAGGCGTGCGCCGAACCGCGGGATGTAGCCGTAGGACGCGGTCGTGTACATCATGTCCCAGGACGAGTCCTGGGTCGCGATGATGCCGGCCTGCTTGATCTGCTTCTCGGCGAAGGTGACGTTGTTGGACACGGTGTCGCCACCGGTCTCTTCCTTCCACTTCGCGGTGCCCGCGGTCAGCCACGGGATCATGTAACCGCCGGTGAAGTTCTGGAGAGTGGTTCCCGCCCAGTTCTCGGGCGCTGGCGTGGGGGCAGCCGTGGGAGCGGGCGTGGGGGCAGCCGTGGGAGCGGGCGTAGGGGCAGCTGTGGGCGCTGCGGTGGGGGCAGCCGTGGGCGCTGCGGTGGCGGCTGCCGTCGGCGCGGCCGTCGGCGCCGGCGTCGCGGCGGCGCTGCATGCGGCAAGGAACGCGGCGCCACCCGCGAGCAGGCCGCCCTTCAGCACCTGGCGTCGCGAGACGGACTTCTGCAACACCGACCGGCCGTCGCCGGCCTCAGATGAACGAGCCACTTCGGGCATGCTCCCCTCCAACGATCATGGCGATGCTGTGTCGCCGAATAGCAACTCGCAGTTTGCCACGCCCCGCGGGGATTGGTCCAGTGTTTCTGCGTCAGCCGCGTCCGGCCTCGACGGCCTGTGCCATCTCCCGCAGTTCGCGCATCCTGCTCTGGAGCGGATGCTCGTCCAGCGCTTCGGCGACGTCCTGGAGCGGGCCCATGCGCGCGATGTTGACGGCCTCGCTGATCCGCTGGCACTTCCGGTGCGCGAAGTGCCGGCCCAGGAACGCCAGGCTGCCGTTTGGTGCAATGCCCACGCGGTCCTGCCCGCGCCCGCCCTGCGCGGCCCAGGCCATGGCCCAGACCAGCACCTCGGTCTCCTCCATCGCTTCCCGGTGGGCATCGGCGGCGCCCACGATGATCCCGCGCTCCGCGGGGACCGCCCCGACGAACCGCCATGCGGACGGCCCCGCGAGGACGTCCACGAGGTAACTGCTGTACGGCAGATCGATCATCGGGGCATGCCCGGCCGGGTTGATCGGACCGCCCCACAGGCCGAGGGACAGGTGCAGGATCGACGGATCATCAACTCCGGCGGTCAGCCGCTCGTGGGCGGCCCGGAATGCGGCCCATACGGCCGCGTTGTCGCCCGCCTGCACCACCATCGGCTCGTCGATCTCAACGACGGCGCAGCCGGCGCCGACCAAGGCGCGGATCTCCTGGTTGAGTGCTTCACCCAGTTGGAGCGCAAGGTTGGCCCGGCGCGGACCCGGTTCCGGATCTGCCAGTGCCGCCAGGCTGTACGGACCCACCATGGTCTGCTTGACGTACAGGTCGGTCTCGCCGTCGGCGAACTGCCAGTCCCGCACCATGAGCGGTCTGGTCCATTGGACGGGACCACGGACGACCGGCCGCGTCGCGGGCTCGCCGTCGGCGAGCGTGGTCTCACCACCGGCAGCCAGGCCTTGCAGGCCGTTGATCCACGGCAGGACGCGATCTGGCGCCCGCACGCCTCCTTCGCCCAGGATCGCCAGCTCCACGACTGCCATTTCCGCGAGGATCTCGCGGACGTACTCGTCGGCGACCGCCTGGAACCCGGCGTCATCGAGGCGCCCTTCACGATGCGCGCGCTCAGCGTCGCCCAGGAGATCGGGTAGGGCGGGCAGTGGCTTCCTCGAGTAGCCGCCGGCAAACGTGGCGAACAATCGAACCTCCGGGATGCAGGCCGGGACCGATCGGGCGGGGCGAGGGGGTCGTGGATCGGGCGTCCCCCTATGACGAGCGATCAGATCAAGCCTCGGAGCGCTGCGTGACTCCAGCAGGCGGGATCGCGAAGCCCGTGTAGCCTCAGCCCTTGACCAGGCCCTCCGTAAGGCCGGTGATGATCCGGCGGTGGAACAGCAGGACCAGGATCAGGCACGGGATGACCGCCACCATGGCGCCGGCGGCGAGAAGGTTCGGCGGCGGTGATTCGTTGAGCTTGTACGGGAAGGACGTGATGGAGGTGATCAGCCGGGTGATCGTCACAGCCTGCCGGTTCCCCAGGATCACCGCAAACAGGAACTCGTTCCAGGTCCCGATGAGGACCAGGATCGCGGCCGCGGCAATGCCGGGTCGCGCCGCCGGCACCACCACACGGAACAGGGTGCCAAGCCGGGAGCACCCGTCGATTCGTGCTGCCCGTTCCAGCGAGATGGGCACTTCAGAGAAGAAGTTGCGCAGCAGCCACACGATCAACGGCAGCCAGAAGGCGACGTTCACGATCACGAGGGCGGCCACCGTGTCAGTGAGTCCCAGGATCTGGAAGATCCGGAGGACCGGGATCGCCATGACGATGGCCGGCACCATCTGCACGAACACGAGCGCAGCGATGATCGCTCGCTTGCCCGGCAACTGGAACCGCGCCAGCGAGTAGGCCGCCGGGGCTGCAATCGCGATCACAAACCCGGTGGTGAAGATCGCGGTCAGGAGGCTCACCACGAGGGACCCCTGCCACCGCCTGTCGCGGATCAGGTTGACGTAGCCGTCCAACCACACGTTCAGCGACAGGTGGGGCGGCATGTTCGAGAGAGCATCCTCCGTCTGGAGGCTCGCCACGATGATCCAGATGATCGGCGCCACAAAGAAGAACAGGAGCATCCCGGCGCCCACTCCGAACAGGATGCGGCCGAAGCGCGGTGGCAGCTTGATCCGCGGACGACGAGATGCATCCACGCTGTACGTTGCGGAGCGACCGAGGTTGAGCGCCTTTGGCACGCTGTCGAACCGCAGCGACGTCCGGGCGCTGGCCGTCGCGAGGTCCGCTTCATCACTCGTGGCGAGTCCGGCTGCCCGCCGCCGCCGGATCTGGAAGACGAGCAGAAGGAAACTGGCCAGGACAATGATGCCGAACAGCACCACGGTCACCGTCGATGCGTATCCGAAGCTCAAGTCGTTGAAGGCGAGGTTGTAGATCGCGTAGATCAACACGAAGGTGGCACGACCCGGACCGCCGTTGGTGAGGGTGTACAGGAGGTCGAAGACCTGCAAGCCGACGATCACCTGCAGGATGCCTACCACGATCAGCGTGGGCCGGATCGCCGGAAGCGTGATGTACCGGAACGCCTCCCATGAAGTCGCGCCGTCCATCTTGGCCGCCCTGTACAGCGTGCCCGGAATGGTCTTGAGCGCTGCCAGCACGAGAACCGCCAGCAACGGGACGCCTCTCCATGCCTGGGCGACGATCGCGATGGCCACCGCCTGGCCGGTGTTCTGGAGCCAGTTGATTGGCTCCTGGACGAAGCCCCAGCCGACCAGCATCCCGTTCACGATCCCGAAGTGCGTGTCGAAGATGATTCGCCAGAAGATGCCGGCCACGACCGAGGCGATGGCCCACGGCAGCAGGACCGCCATGAAGAAGATGCCGACGCCGCGGAAGCCGCGGTTGAGAACGAGGGCGGTGACCAGCGCGAGCGGCAGCGTGACGGCCGTGGTGAGCGCCGCCAGGATCAGCGTCCGTGGGATCGCGTCGGTGATCTCCTTGTCGCCGGGCAGCCGTGTCACGTAGTTGGCCAGCCCCACGAACCTCGTCGTGGTGTCCTTGGCCAATTCGATCCGGAAGAGGCTGAGCCCAAAGACGGAGAGCACCGGCGGCAGAACGATGAGACCAAGGAGGATGAGGCCCGGAATCGAGACCAGCAGCGCGAACCTGCGCTCGCTCAGCCGGTCGAACCGGCGCGACAGGCGGCCGGCGCCGCGGCTGAGTGATGCCCTGCCAACAGCCATGAAGCGAGCAACCCCTCCTGCGTTCGCCGGTCGCCAATGATGCCGTCCGGGACAATCGGGTGTCAACGGTGACAGGTTCGCCGCAGCCCTGCTTCACTGTTGCGCAAGGGCGGGACCGTGGCGCGGGTGGCGGCCCGCCGGCCTGCCCGGCCCGGATCAGGCCCCGTCGATCACCTCGTGGGCCGTGGCCCAGCGGCGCACGAACGACTCGGCCACCGTGACCCCCAGGCCTGGCCCATCCGGGATCGCGAACCAGCCGTCGCGCATCATCAAGGACTCGGCCAGGAGATCGGTTCGCGCCGGGTTCGGGCCGAAATCGTGCTCGAGCAATGGCGCATCCGCCGGCAGGCGCGTCGGATCGGGCAGCGTTGCGATGAGCTGCAGGGTGGCGGCCAGCCCCAGCGCGCCGTTGCAGGCATGCGGATGGGTCACGATCGCCGCCAGCCGCGCGATCCCGGCGATCGCTGCCGCCTCGCCGATCCCGCCGCAGATGGATACGTCCGGCTGGATGATGTCGAAGGCCCCCCGGTCCACGAGGTCCGCCGCCTCGCCACGGCCCTGGACGGATTCTCCGCCGGCGAGCGCCAGCGGCAGCGCGTCCCGGAGCCGCTCGTAGCCCGCGTAGTTGGTGGTGGGCAGCGGCTCCTCAAGCCACAGGAAGCCGAGGTCATGCAGTTCGCGCCCCACCAGCAGCGACTGGTGGAGCGTGTAGGCGCCGTTGCCATCCGCCATCAGGCCCAGCGCGGGGTGCGCAGCCCGAACCGCAGCCGCCGCAGCGAGCTCCTCGCGGAGGGGTTCGCGGCCGATTCGCAGCTTGAAGCCCGTGAAGCCGGCCTCGGCAGCCCGATCCGCCTCCGCGAGCCACGCCTCGCGGACCGTCAGGCCGTGCACGTAGCCCTCGCTGGATGCATAGGCGGGCACGCGATCGCGCCGGGAGCCGCCGTAGAGCGCGCTCACCGGCACGCCCCTGCGCCGGGCACGGAGGTCATCCAGGGCCATGGATACTGCGCTCGTCGCGAACCCGTCACCCCCCGAAGCGCTCCACGCCAGCGCCCAGTTCTCGGCCGCGCGATCCGGGTCCCGGCCCACGAGCAGGCGTCCGAGGACGCCCAGCAGCGCGGTGCCGGCCGCCGTGGGATACGTCTCGCCCCAGCCCGCGAATCCCTCGTCGTCTGCGATCCGGATGAGCGCCGCTCCCCGCGAATCGTTGCCGCCCGTGGAAAAGACCCGGCGACGCGCCAGCGGGAAGTCCAGCAGGAAGACCTCGACCCGCGTGATTGCCACTGCCAACCTCCCACCGACCCGTGCCCGACGTCGCTATTGTTGCGTGCGCCGCTCGTCGCGCGGGATCACCCAGGAGGAAGTTCTCGATGGCGCGCTATCCCTCGGTCATGCTCGCCGCGTGCCCCACCGCATGGGACGAGGACTACCGCCTCGACGAGCACCACTTCCGCCGCGAAGTCCAGCTGGTACTCGCGGCGGGGTTCGACCATCTCTACGTCTTCGGCACGGGCAGCGAGGGCTACGCGGTCGACACGGAGCGATTCACGAAGGTCGCCCGGGTCTTCTGGGAAGAGGCCAACCGGGCCCACCCGATGATCGGCGTCATCGGCCTGTCCACGCACCAGGTCCTGGAGCGGCTGCGGATCGCGCACGACATCGGGTTCCGCGAGTTCCAGGTTTCCCTGCCGTCGTGGGGCCCGGTCAACGACGACGAGATGCTGCGGTTCTTCACGGGCGTCTGCGGCGCGTTCCCGGATGCGGTCTTCCTCCACTACAACCTGCCCCGGACCAAGCGCGTGCTGAACGGCGGCGAGTACGCCCGCCTGGTGCGCGAGGTTCCGAACCTGGTGGCGACGAAGAACACCGCGGGCGGCCTGCCGGGCGCGGCAGATCTCCTGCGGAACGCCCCGGAACTCTTGCACTTCATGGGCGAGGGCAACTTCCCACACGGGGCGATGCTGGGATCCGTGGGCCTGCTGGCAACCATGGGTGAGGTCACCCCGGTCCGCTGCCGCGAGTATCTCGACGCCGGCCAGCGACGCGACGTAGAGACCCTGTTCACGCTCCAGCACCAGTTCCAGCGCATCGAGGACGACATCTGGGCCGTCGGGAAGCCCGGGC
>JANPDJ010000293.1:0-11966 GCA_031431395.1 Chloroflexota bacterium
CGCGGCAAGGTCGGCCTGGCGATCCCGGGCGATGCGCGGGTTGGCGGACGAGGCTCCGGTCGGGGTCGAGGTGGTCATGGGGCGCATTGAACGTTGCGTGTGTGACGGCCGTGCGACATCGGTGTTGTCCGAACCCAGGCGCCGCGCCGCACGATCGAGATCCGATTCGCGGCAGCGTTACGGCGCAGCGAAGACCCCCAGCCCGACCTGTCGCGCGGCGAGCAGCCCCAGTGCGCCCGGAAGCTGCTTCCGGACGGCCACCCACGAGAGGCCGTTAGGAGACGGCAGAACCGCGAACGGGGCACCGCTCGATTCCAGCAGGCTCTTGAACGCCCTCACCTGGTCCAGGGCAGCACGGTTCGAGGCGTCCGTCGCAAGGACGAAGAACAGCCCCGCGCGTACGGACGCGGGCAGCCCGGGCAGGACGGCGACGGGTGAGGCGGCCGACTCAAGCGCGGGATCACCGTTGAAGGGACGTCCGGCGCTGGGCGTTGTCGTCGTCCTCGACCGGGCGTCGAAGGAGCCGTTGAAGACCAGTGCCGAACCAAAGACGTCGGGGTGGCGCGCGAGCACGGCAGCCGCGCAGTACCCCCCGGGCGAGAAGCCCATCAACGAGCGCGCCGCCGCGGTGGGGATCGTCCGGAAGGTCGCGTCCACGTACGCTGGCACCTCGAACGCCAGGTAGCGGTCGAACCATTCGCGTCCGTCGTAGCTGTCCGCGCATTCGCTGTCCGCGAATGGGCCGCCGTACTGGTCCGCGAAGACCACGATCCCCGCCGGAATGATGCCCTTGCCGATGAGGTCGTCGAGGAGCGTGGACATGCGCACCTGCTGTTCCCACGTGGACAGCGGATGGGGCGCCTCGTAGATCACCGGGTAGCGCTGCGTCGAGGCGTCGTAGCCGGGCGGCAGGTAGATCTCGATCGTCGCATGATCCAGAAGGCCGCCCACCCAGGGCGCGGGCAGGTTGGCCGCAACGATCCGTCCCGAGCCCGCCGGGGGATTGGACGCCCATGGCCGGCCGGACCCAAGGGCCCCCTCCGTCGCAGATGCCCCGGGGCCTCCTGCCTCTGCCGGCACGAGCCGTGCGACGAGGATTGCCGGCCGGCTCGCCCCCGGGGCCGGGGAGGCAGCAAGGCCGGCCGGCGCAGGTGATGGGTTCGTGACGTCGAGCGCCCAGGCCGGCGGGCCGCCCTGGCGCATGTGGACGGCCGGGCCAATCGTGAGCATGTCCCAGAACACCGGCAGCGTGACCGCCAGCAGGCCCACGACGACGGCGGCGGCGGCGATCCGTGCGGCTGCGCGTACATCGCGTCCGCGCCGTCCAGCGATCTCGACGACCGCGCCGCGGAGCATCTCGAGCCGCGCTGCCACGTCGCGACCCAGTACGGCCGCGGCCCAGCCGAGGACGAGCGCGACGGTGATGAGCGTGAGCGCGGAGAGGCCCCACCCCACGGGATCGAACGTGCCGTCCGGGCCCGCGGCGCGCATGGCTTCGCGAGTCTCCTGCCGGAACACCTGGTAGAACGTGAGCAGAACCACGCCGGTCCCGGTGGCTGCGGCGATCCCGAATCGACCCCCGGCTCCGGCGACCACGGCAGCGCCGATGGCGCCCATGAGAAGCGCGGTGAGCAGGACGGCGCGGTCCGGGCCGAAACCGGCGACCTGGAGCACGCGCTCGGCGTCATCCACGAACCCCAGCCGGGCCATTGCGATCACGACGAGCACCGACAGGCTGAAGCCGAAGATGGTCGGCCACCAGGCAGCCGCCTGGCCGGCGAGGCTGGGCAGAACCGCCGCGGCGAGCGGGAGGCCGCCTGGAGCCACCGGCGTGGCATCGTCGCCGGCCTCCGTGCCGCCTTCGGGGGCCGCCTCGGCCGTTTCGGCAACGGGTGTCGCATCGACCGCTTCGTCGGGGCCGACCAACCCGGCGTCCGAGGCTGAGGCGTCGGGGGCCGGTTCTGCATTCGGGGGCGGCTCGACCGTGCTGGTTTCTTCGGCGAGGCCGTCGGCAGCCGCCGCCGGGTCGGTGCCGGTGATGTCGTCGGCGACCGCCGGTTCGCCGGTTCCGGACGCGGCGACTGCTTCGTGCCCAGGGCCGATCTCCGGCGCCGGGCTCGAACCGAAGGCGAACGCGACGTCCTCGGTCGCGCCGTCCCACTCCTCGCGGGTCACCGGGATGATCCGCCCCGCGACGTGGAACAGCCGGCGCGCCGGACCATGTCAGCCGGGACCGCCGGATCCCTTCCAGACCCAGACGCGCGTCCGCTCACGGTCGCTCTCGCCAACGGCAACGCCCACCCCGAGGCCGCTCTCGGCCATGAGGGCCTGGCGGACATACGGTGCGTGGCCGGGGCACAGCAGGACGTCCGGGCGGTGGGCGTCGCCCGGGATCGTGACCGGTTCGGCCGCGACATCCTCGCAGCCCACGTACTGGCAACCACGCTGCTCCTGCACCCGGCTATTGTGCGCGCGGGACGGCGGACTGCGAAGGGCACTCTGCGCAACAAGGAGGGGACCATGGCCACGGCAACGAGAGAGCGCGTCCGGGTGGACGCCGGGCGACTCGAGCGGTTCGTGAGTGACGCCCTTGAGCGCATCGGGATGCCGCACGAGGACGCGGCGGTCACGGCGACAGGCCTCGTCCTTGCCGACCTTCGCGGCCATGAGAGCCACGGCGTCTCGAACAACCTCATGGGTGGCTACGTGCCCGCCCTCCGGTCCGGCGCGACAAACGCCACCCCGCACCCGCGGATCATCCAGGAGACGGCCGTCACGGCCCGCTGGGACGGCGATCGCGGGATGGGATTCGTGGTGGGCCACAAGGTCATGCACGACGTGATTCGTCGGGCGGCGGAATACGGCACGGCGTTCGCAACGGTTCGAAACAGCCGTCACTATGGAATGGCGCAGTACTACTCCCTGATGGCCGTGCCGCACGACCAGATCGGGCTGTCCATGACCAACAGCCTCACCGCCGGCGTCGTGCCCTTCCAGGGCCGCGAACCTCGCACGGACACCAACCCGATCACGGTGGCCGCGCCGGCAGGCAAGGAGCCGCCGTTCGTGCTCGATATGGCGACCACGACGGTGGCCGGGGGCAAGATCGCAAACGCCGTCCGCGACGGCGTTCCTGTGCCGCCCACCTGGGCGCTGGGCCGGGACTTCCAGCCGACGACGAATGCCCGCGAAGCCCTCGAATCCGGGCTGATGCTCCCTCTCGGCGCGACGAAGGAAGGTTCCGCGCACAAGGGGTCCGGCCTCGCGCTCTGGGTGGACATCATGAGCGGCGTTCTCTCCCTGGCAGGGTTCCCCGCGATCGCGAAGGATCCGGGCGAGGTGGGCCACTTCTTCGGCGCGTGGCGGGCGGACGCGTTTGCACCGCTCGACGAATACAAGGCGATGATGGACGAGCGGCTCCGCGATATCCGGGACACTCCACCCGCGCCCGGCTACGACCGCGTCTACTACGCGGGCCTGCCGGAATGGGAGGCAGAGCAGGACAACCGCGCCCGGGGTGTCCCGCTGCACCCGAACGTGATCAAGGCACTGCGCAACCTGGCAACCGAAACCGGCGCGGCGTTCGACCTGGACTGACGGGGCGGGCCCGAGGGCCACGGGCTCGGGCCCGCCTCAGCCGGGGGGCCCAGGCTTCCGCTCCGTGACCAGCACCGAATCGATGAGCGCCTCACGGCGCTGGTGAAGCGCGGACTCCAGCCCGGCCGGATACGCATGCGGGTTGACGCGCCGGAGCACGGCCGGGTCAAACCGCGCCAGGGATGCCCTGGTACGCGCACGGATCTCGTGGACCGATGGGCTGGGTGCCAGCCGGCGCCCGTCGCGCATCACCGGCTGGAGCAGCTCCTCGTGCTCCGGCAGGTCTTCGAGCCGCTTCCGGCGGTGCGGGGTCGTGGGATGGATGATGGTCAGCGGCCGGGCCTCAGCCGTCAGTTCGTCCACGATGGCGTCCCCGGCCGCAACGCCGTGCTCGTCGTAGTAGCGGCGCACGGACAGGATCCCGGGCACCGTCGTCTTGTCCGGCTGCTCGGACACTTTCAGGACATGGCGCCACGGGCCATCCTCGCGACGAATTGCGGCGAGCTTGTAGACGCCGCCAAGCGCCGGCTGGCCGTCTGCCGTGACGAGCTTCGTCCCCACGCCCCAGGTGTCGATTGCCGCGCCCTGGAGGCGGAGGGATTCGATGGTCTCCTCGTCCAGGTCGTTGGAGGCCATGATCCGGGCGTCCGGGAAGCCGCCCGCGTCCAACTCGTGGCGGGCCTCGATGGAGAGGTACGCGAGGTCCCCCGAGTCGAGCCGAATGCCCTGGAGTTCGTGCCCGGCGGCTCGAAGCGCCCGCCCGGCCTCGATCGCATGCTCCACGCCGCGCGCCGTGTCGTACGTGTCCACGAGGAAGACCGATTCGTTGGGCATCGTGTCCGACCACGACTGGAAGGCCTCCACCTCGGAATCGAACGAGAGCACCCAGGAATGCGCGTGCGTGCCCCGGACGGGAATGCCGAATTCCTTGCCTGCCAGCACGTTGGACGTGCCAGCGCAGCCGCCGATGTACGCAGCCCGACTCGCCGTGAAGCCGCCGTCGGCACCCTGCGCCCGCCGCAATCCGAACTCGACCACGGGTGCATCCCCCGCCGCACGAACGATCCGCGCGGCCTTCGTCGCGACAAGCGTCGGGAAGTTAAGCGCGTTGAGGACGGTGGTTTCGACGATCTGCGCTTCGAGGAGGCCGCCGCGGACCCGCAGCAGTGGCTCGAACGGAAAGACGGGCGTCCCCTCCGGCATCGCATCGACGTCGAGGTGGATCGTGAACCGTGACAGGTAGTCGAGGAATTCCGGCCGGAAGACCGGCGAGTCATCCGCGGCGCGGAGCGTGGCGAGGTACGCCACGTCGTCGGCCGTGAACGCGAACGATTCGATCCGGGCCAGGGCGTCGTCGAGGCCGCATGCGATCGCGTGGCCGCCGCCGAACGGGCCGCGTCGGAACGACACGTAGAAGACCCCTTCCACGTCGGCCCGTCCACTCGCCCAGTACGCCTGGGCCATCGCGAGTTCGTAGAGATCGGTGAGCAGCGCGGAGTGCTGCGGCCCATTCATCGTGGGACGGGCGGATGCAGGGAGCGAAGTGCGGCGAACTTCATGGCAGCCACGATACCGCCCCTCAGAATGCCGCCGCTCTCGACTCCGCGGCGTGGGCGCGACCGGCAATGCCAGGCTGCTCTTGACGCGAGTGCTATTACGAAACTCTGCGGGGTGGATCATGCTGACGCGGGAGGCAACCCATGACGCTCACTTGTGGCAGGACCACACGACGGGACAGGTCGGCATGAATCCCTTCTACCTGCCGAACGAACGGGCATTCCTCCGCTACATCGAGATCCCGGGCGATGGTCCGCCCCTGCTCTGGCTGCACGGCTGGCAGTGCTCCTCGACCGGCGAGCTACTGCCGGCCGCAGTCCGGACGCCGTTGCGAGGGCGCCGTTCGCTCCTGATCGACTTCCTCGGCCACGGCTACAGCGACAAGCCGCTGGACTTCGGCTATGCCCTCGAGGATCACGCGAGGACGATCGTTGCCCTCATCGATGCCCTGGGACTGACCGAATGCGGCCTGGTGGGTCACAGCATGGGCGGTGGTGTCGCCATCCGCGTGGCGGCGGCTCGACCCGGGATCGTGTCGCTGCTGGTGATGGCCGAAGGGGCTCTGGGTCTCGGCGATGGAGCGGCACCGTTCGACGGGCAGCCCGAGGACTGGTACGTCGAGCACGGGTTCCCCGAGCTGCTCACGAGCCAGGCGCTCGAAGCGGAAGCGCAACCGACGGGCCTGCGGGCGGCCCATCTCGGGATCACCCGCCTCGTCGAGCCCCGAGCGATCTTCCGCGAGGCCGTCTCGATGAGCCACCGTACCGAGCCATCAATCCTCTCGCTCTTGGCCGGGCTCACGATGCCACGCTGGTATCTCCTGGGCGAGCTGAGCGATCGCGAGCCTGAAGCGGACCGCGACCTCACAGCGATAGGCGTCGGGTTGAAGATAGTCGCGAACACTGGGCACGTGATGGGACTGCAGAACCCAGAGGGACTGGCAGAGACCGTCGCTGAGGCGCTGGCCGAGTCCTGGCCGAGGTAACGCTCATTCGTCGATCAGCTGGACGCAAGGTTCCGGCCCGTGTCCGCGCGGCGCCGCGTCGAAGCGATCGTCGCAGGAGAATCAGGCTCACGCCGCCCCCAGGAGGCCCGCTTCCGCCACCGATGCGTCCGGGGACTGGTATCCACCGAATCGCCCGCAATCTTCGGCGTGAGGCGCCCCTTCACGCACGACGAGCCCGCGCAGAGCACCTCCAACGCCCCCGTTGAGCGGATAGCAGTCCCCCGGTAACTGAGTGGTGTCCGGAACGCCCCCTCGGTCGAATACCAGTCCCTCCACGACTACCTGACTGGCAGAGAGGGATGCAGCTGCTTCCGATCAGCGGATCTGCTCTGCCGCCTGGCTGAAGTACCGGCCGATCGTGTAGGCAATCTCCAGGGCGATCGCGGCGAAGGCGACAAGGAACGCGATCGGCGCGATCAGGCGTGGGTCGATGCGCCGGCGCGGTGTCGGGTTGATGGCGGACCTCCTCCGTGCGTATCCGGGTCGAACCGTACCCAGCGACCCTCCCGTGAGGCTCTGACCCGATAGTCCCGTGCCTGACCTCGTGGCGCGACGGCGCCGTCCGGGTTTCGCGACTCGGGTTTCGCAGCCACCCGCTCCGACCGGCGATCTGCCCGGGTTTTGTGGCGATCCGGTGCCACTCCGCCACACTGGACGGCGTGCCGCCGTTCGACCTGCAGTTCCTGGGCCATTCCACCGTCCTCGTCACGCTCGACGGCGTCCGCTTCCTGACGGATCCGGTCCTGCGGGGAGTCGGGCCTCTGCGCCGGCATGGCCCTTCCGCACATCCGTCCACGATGACAGTGGATGTCGTCGTCGTCTCCCACGCGCACCGGGACCACCTGGATCTGCCGTCCCTGCACGGCCTGCGTGGCTCGCCGCTCATCGTGGTGCCGGCAGGACTGGGGCCGGTGCTGCGGCGAGCCGGTCTCCACCGCGTGCAGGAGGTCGTGGCAGGTGATGAGGTCGGGGTTGAGGGAGCCGTATCGGTGCGTGCGTTTCCGGCGCTGCACGATGGCTTCCGGCCGCCTTTCGGTCCCCGGGCAGCCGCGCTCGGGTTCGTGATCACGGGGTCGTCTCGCGTGTACTTCGCCGGTGACACGGACCTGTTCCCGGAGATGGGGCGCCTTCACGGGACGCTGGACGCAGCGCTGCTGCCCGTGTGGGGCTGGGGGCCCTACCTTGGCCCGGGCCATCTCGATCCTGGGAGAGCCGCGGAAGCCGTGACACTGCTGGCACCCCGCGTGGCCGTGCCGGTCCACTGGGGCGGACTGTTCCCGCGCGGGCTTCATCGCGTCTGGCCACACCGGCTCGTAGAACCACCGCAGGAGTTCGCGCGACATGTCGAACGGGACGGCGGAGTCACGGAGGTGCGGATCCTCGCGCCTGGCGAATCCACCACGGTCGGGGCGCGAGCCCTCACCCGCGCGCGATGAATCCCGGCGGCCGGCCGGAGCCGGGGAGCGTATCCTGCCGCCACGAATGTCTGGGAGGGGTGGGATGAGCGGGCGCGTGATGCTGCTGGTGGGGACGAAGAAGGGCGGCTTCATCGTGGAGCGCGCCGGCCATTCCGGCTGGACCGTTCGCGGACCGCTGTGCGCCGGCTGGGCAATCCACGACATGTCCTGGGATCCGGTCACCCGTTCGATCTACGCCGCCGGCGGCAGCCCGTGGTACGGCCCGGGGGTGTGGCGGAGCGATGACCTCGGTGGGACCTGGACGCATTCATCGGACGGCCTCTCGTACGGCGGCGACGGTCCGGCGATCCCCACGGTCTGGAACGTCACGCCGTCCGCGGCGGGCATCCTTGCCGGTGTCGAGCCGGCCGGCCTGTTCCGCAGCCTCGACGGCGGGGCGACGTGGACCCACGTGTCCGGCCTGCGCGATCACCCCAGCACGCCCGAATGGCAGCCGGGCCAGGGCGGGCTGATCCTGCATTCGATCGTCGTGGACCCAGCCGACGTGAACCGGATCTGGGTGGGCATCTCGGCCGTCGGCACGTTCCATTCGGCGGACGGCGGCGCCACGTGGCAGACGCAGAACCGGGGCGTCCGGGCCGACTTCGCGCCCGTGCAGTACCCGGAGTTCGGCCAGTGCGTCCACAAGCTGGTGAAGGCGGCCGGCGAACGCGACCTGCTGCTCCAGCAGAACCATTGCGGCGTCTACCGGAGTCGCGACGGCGGAGCCCAGTGGGAGGAGATCACGGCCGGCCTGCCGGGTGAGTTCGGGTTCCCCATGGCCGGCCATCCGCGCTACGGGTCCACGGCGTGGGTGATCCCGCTGAACGGAGCCGATCGCGGCCGTTACATGCCGGATGGCGCCGCGGCGGTCTGGCGCACGCGCGACGCCGGCGACACGTGGACGCGCCTCTCCGCCGGCCTGCCGCAGGAGAACGCCTACCTGGGCGTGCTGCGCGAGGCGATGGCCGTGGACCAGGGGGGGGCCGCGGCCGTGTATTTCGGGACGAGCAACGGCCAGCTCTACGCGGGCGCCGACGAGGGCGAAACCTGGCAGCTGATCTCGGAGTTCCTGCCGCCGATCTGGTCCGTGGAGGCGGTCACGCTCGACTGAGGCCGGGCCGGGACTCGGCGCCGGACTTGGCGCCGGACCAGCGAGCTCCCCCGCTCACCGCTGGGATCACGTGGACCACCGTGCCCGGCGCGAGGACCGTGGCGAGGTCCGCGGGCTCCCCGTCGGCAAAGACGTTGATGTGCTGCCGGATCACCGGGCCGGCATCGCAGAGTCGGGCGCGCATGCCGGGCCAGCGTTCGTCGAGGCGGTCAATGACCTCGCCGATCGTGGCCGCGTCAACCGTGAAATGGCGTTCAGCCGCAGGAAAGAGCTCCAGCAGCGATCGGGGTAGGTGGACGAGGGCCACGGAACACCCCGCCGCTACCGCGGTGCCGCGGGCAGATCCAGCGCAAACGGATCGAAGGCCTCCGACCGCTCCACGACGGTGTCCCAGCCGGGGCCGACGCGTTCGGAGGTGTCGATCCGGGCGCCGGTCACGGCCTGCCAGCCGACGCTCGCGAGGCCCTCCAGCAGCAACTGGCCGGCCTGGACGACGGCGCGTGCGTGGTCCAGCGCCGGGCCATGAAGCCGCCGCGGGCCCAGCGCGAGATGGACGTCCCGACCCACCCGGGCCGCGACACGCGTCGCCTCGCCCACCTGCCGGAGTCGCCCGGGTTCTGCGCGGCGCATGACCAGCCCCGTGGGCTCGGAGCCGGGCACGGACGCCGCGAAGACGAACGGCCAGCCCTCCGATGCTGCCGACATCGCGGGTTCATCGAACACGAGCGCATGGCCGGGGAACAGTTCGCGCCGCAAGGCTACCTGCGCGATCGCCTGGATCGTGGGGTCGCGCTCGTCGCTGATCCACGCCGGCAGGGCTCCCACGAGGATCTGATCGGGCGCGAGGCCGTGGCGGCGCGCGAGCGCGACGCTCAGCAACTGGAGCGCGAGCGCGCGCCCCGCCCGCGTGCCCGCATCGGACGGCACACCGCGCGCCAGCTCCGGCGCCACCACGAGCGGCCCTGGCCCCACGACCACCTGGGCGCCCGTCCGGCCGATGAGCCGGTGAGCGAACGCGTGGTCCGTGAGCGCCCGCGCCGGATCGACGCCCTCGTCCACGATCTCGGCGATCGCGTCGATCTCCACAACATCGATCCGCTCGAAGCCCGCTACGACCGCCAGCTCGGGCCCCGCCAGTGCGGGTCCCACCGTGGCGAGACGCACGTACCGGCGGCGTTCCGCGGCGGCCTGGTCGATCGCCAGGCGGAGTTCGGCAAGGCCGCGCTGGCTCCCGGCCGGGATGCCTTCGATGGCCGGACGGCCATATGGGACCGTTCCCCTGCGGAGCCGCGATCGGCCGGGGTCGGACGGCGCGGAGGTCGTACCGCTACCGCGATCGCCCTCAGCAGATGTGCCGCGCGATTCCGCGCGAGCGCTAAGCTCGCGGCCCGCCGGTACGCCGATGCGCACGAGATCTGCCCCGCCATCGACCAGGCGAACGGCCTCCGCGCGGGCGGCAGCTAGTTCCGTTCCGGCGAGTGTTGCCCCGAACCAGGGCGCCGGCGGTTCACCCAGCACCCCGATCAGTTCCAGCCGCGCCGTGCGGTTGGCGTCCACTCGTTCTGCCGCCGTCGCCGCCAGTCGGGCTGCCGCCTCCTGGGCAGCGCCACGACGTTGCGGGTCTTCCAGGAGCTGCGCCTCGAGGCCGAGATCCACGGCGCCCGAGGCGACGTCCAGGGCGAGGTCCTGCGGCGACACGTCGTATTCCAGCAGCGCCACGGCGAACGGGAGCAGCACCCCGGCTGCCAGGCGGGTCGCGCTCGTCCCCAGGTAGCGTTCCACCACCTCGAACGCGAGTGGCCGACCGGCCCGGTCAAGGCCGCCCACGCCACACAGGCGGAGGATGGCCCTCTCCTGGCCGTGGGTCGTGGATGCGGCACCGCGGGCGGCCCACTGGTCCGCGAGTTCGTCTGCGAGGCGAAGCAGCGCATCCAGGTCGCCCCAGCCGGCGCCGTTCGGGCTCATCGGGGCAGGTCCCGGACCGGCGAAGGATCAGGCGTCCCGGTGGAGGCAGGCGCCGGTGCGGAGGTTCGGGCCGGCTCCCCGATCCAGACGTGGCCGTCGCGGAACCGTTCGGCCTTCCAGATGGGCACCCGGGTCTTCGTCTCGTCGATCGCGTACTTCGCGGCCAGGAAGGCGGCCTCACGATGCGGCGCAACCGCCACGACGGCGATGCTCACGTCGCCCAGGGGGACTTCGCCCGTCCGGTGAACGATTGCGACCCGCTGGACCCCGAACCGTTCGCCGATCTCGTCGGCGATCCGGGACAGCATCGCGAGCGCCATGGGGCCGTACGCCTCGTAGGTGAGCGAATCGACGGCACGACCCGCATGCTTGAGCGCCTCCGCCTCCTGCCCGGGCGCCGGAGTGCCGGGAGTCAGCCGCGTGCGGCCGAGGAAGGCCACCACGGCGCCGTCGTTGGGAGTGGCAAGCCTGTCGGTCAGATTGGCCAGGATCGCCGTCCCGAACGGCTCTTCGCGGATCTCGATGATCCGCTGCCGCGTGGGGCGATCCGCGGAAGGTTCGTTCTCGCCGCCGCTGACCGGTGGAATGCAGGCCAGCTCGTCGCCGTCGTCCAGGGTGGTCGTCGCGTCTGCGTACTCGCCGTTAACGGCGAACCTGACGCTGGCCCGGCCCGGCGCGAGCACTGGGACCCGGCCGACAAGGGCGGACCATGCGTCCTCCACCGTGGCCGGGGAAGCCAGCCGCAGTTCCAGGTCACGGGCTCCGGCGAGTTCGCGCTGCACGGCGAACAGGCGCACGCGGACGGACATCACAGGTGCAGAGTACCCGCATCTCGCGGGCGGGCGCAGCGACGGGTCAATGGTGCGACGCCGGTCGGCCAGAGGGTCAGCGCACGGGCGGCGCGCCCGGTGGCGCCGAGCAGCCGCGTCAGGTCAGCAGGCCGGCGCCGAAGTACAGGCCGGCGGCAAGGATCGTACCGGCGGCGATCGTTCCCACGTTGATGTACAGGAGCCCGGTGGCCGATTCCATCGACCGCGTCCGGGCCGTCTGGATGGCCGCCCACGAGACGATGATCGGGAAGACGAGGCCCACGATCAGGCGGAGCCACACGAAGAGGGCCCACGGGCCGACGAGCGCCCCGAACGGCGCGGTGCCGGTGCCCAGGCCGGTCGCCACCCAGACGGCAAACAGCGCCAGTTGAAGACACAGGATCCACAGCAGGAGCCGCGCAAGCAGCACGAGAGGTCGCTCGCCCAGCTTGGGGCTGACC
>JANPDJ010000294.1:0-18266 GCA_031431395.1 Chloroflexota bacterium
GCAGCCTCCAGGCCGAGCGACCGTGCGGCGGCGAACAGGTCGATCGGCTCGGTCGAGGCCACCGGCAGCGCCGCCGCGATGAGTGACGGCGGCCCGGGACGGCGGCGGACGCGTGGCAGCAGCGCCGAGAGTTCAGTCGCGATGGAACCCCGGGTGGGCGGCGAGGTGATCCGGTCGGTCAGGGTCATGCGCCCGGGGCCGCCGTCGCGCCAGCGATGCGCGCCTCGTCCACGGACACGCTGCGCAGGAGCAGCGCGCGCAGCGTGGGATACGCCGCTTCCAGTGGCGGCGCGTCGTCCATCAGCAACCACCGGGCGACAACCTCGTTCAGCGCTCCGAACCAGGCCACGCCGGTAAGGCCCGTGTCCACCGGAGGGATCACACCGGCCTGCACCGCTTCGTCCAGGTAGCCCGCGATCATCCCGGCGAATCGGTCGTGGAGGGCGCTTGTTTCGCCGCTGAAGACGCGGCCGGCCGCCATGACATCCACGAACAGCAGGCGGGCCATCGTGCGATGGCCGGCGAACGTGAGGAGCACGGTCCGCAGGGCCGCATCGGCCCGACCGATTGGATCGGTCTGCCCAGCGACCGCTCGCTCCACTTTGGCAGCAAGCCGGTCCGCGGTGGTACGCACCAGCTCGCGGAAAATGGCCTCCTTGGTGGGAAAGTGGAAGTAGATCCCGCCCTTGCTCGTTTCAGCGGCTGACGCGATGTCGTCCATCACGGTGTCGCGGTAGCCGCGGCGGGCGAACGCGTGGAACGCTGCGTCAAGGATCTGCTCGCGCCGCGCCCGGCTCCTCTCGGCCTGGATGCGGGGCGGCCCGTCGTTCCGGCTCACCAGCACTCCCCGTTCGTCACCGACCGACCGGTCGGTATGTCCATGGTACCGCGCAGGAAGGGTTCGCGGCCCAGGATCGCTCCTCAGCCCGGACGCGACGCGGTTGGCCCCGTGCGCGTCCCGGCTCGTGCCGGCTGACCCGGCGGGTGCCGGGTGCCACGAACGTCCCTGGTGCCAAGAGAGCCCCTCTTGCGAGGGGCTCTCTGGCTGTTCTGGCGTTGCCGATCGCGCCTGACGGCGCCGAGGGGCTAGCTGCTGAGGTACTTGATCACGAGGTCCTGGACGCCCTTGAACGCAACCACGTGTGCTGCCTCGGGCGTGTACTCCCCCTTGATCATCTTCGTGATCACGTCGTTGACGGGCGGGGCCCAGTCATACGGCGCGGGATAGCGGTTGCTGTTGAACGTGCCCTGTCGGGCGAGAACCTCGCCGACGGGGAACACCTTGAGGTTCTCCGGGTCGGTCAGCACGTCGGCACGTGAGGACGGCAGGTTGAACGTGTGCATCTTCAGCTGGAATTCCTTGCTGCCGAGCACGTTCAGGAGGGCCATCGAGACCTCCTTGTTCTGGCCGAACTGGCTGACGCCGAACCCCTCGAAGCCGTTGATGGTGCCGCTCGTGCCGGCCCCGATGCCGGGCACGACTGTGGCCCCAACGACGGCCGGATCGATTGTTGCGCCGAAGTCCTTGACGTTCTTGCTGACGGCCTGCGCCCAGAGCTCCGAGAAGTTGACCTGGGAGGCTGCCCCGCCGCCGTTGAACGCCTTGCCGGTCGCGTAGTCATCCGTGCCGCTGTAGAAGGCCGGGTCGAAGAACTTCGCCTTGAAGCCCTTGTCCAGCATCTGGAACGCCAGCAGGCCCGCGTCGTCATTGAAGAGGACCTGGGTCCGATCCTCGCTGAGCAGCTTTGCGCCTGGGATGGAGTTGAGGAAGCACAGCCAGTAGTACGCCCCGGTTCCGAACGGCATGGCGCACGGATACCGGTTGCCCTTCGTGAGCCCAGGAGCGGCGGCGTACAGCTCGTCCCAGGTCCAGTCCTTCTTCTCGGGATCGAGTCCCGCGTCCTTGAAGTGCTCCTTGTTGTAGATGAAGATCTCCATCTCGGAATGCTCCGGCACGATGCGGAGCTTCCCGTCGAAGGACAGGGCCTCGACGATCGCGGGGAGGAACGGCGACGCGTCGACGTTCAGGGTCGTGAGGTCCGTGTACAGGCGATCGCCGAACTGGCCGACGAACTGCGTCCAGCCGTACAGCACGTCGATCGAGCTGTCCGCGGCGGCGATGAGCCCCGCGAACTTGAGGGCGCGTTCGGCGCCCGGGACGATCTCGCGGGTGACCTTGGCCTTGGTGGCCGCCTCGAACTCCGCCGATGCGGCATCGATCGGCGGGAACGATGTGCCTCCGCTCCACACGTGGAGGCTCTTGCCGGTGTAGTCCACCGGAGCGGGCGTGGGGGCCGGAGTGGGGGCGGGAGGCGCCGTCGGCGCGGCAGTTGGTGCAGCCGTGGGAGCGGCCGTGGCGACGGCCGTTGGTGCAGCGGTCGGTTTGGGTGTGACGGCAGTCGAGCATGCGGCCAGGAACGCGGCGGCGCTGCCGAGCGCGCCCACCTGCAGGAGCTTGCGCCGGCTGACCTCCCGGTGCAGCAGGTCCCCCGTCGTTTCGTGTTCGGACATTGACGAACCCTCCTCAGTTGAGCCCTTCGGTCGCGGGGCTCCTGCGCCTGGTCGCTCCGTATTGTGATTGGCCGCGCCGCGTTCTGCTCAACCCTTCACAAACCCCTCCGTGATGCCCGCGACGACGCGACGATGGAAGAGGATGACGAGCGCCAGGCATGGCGCAATGGCAATGATGCCCGCCGCAGCGAGCACTGTGAAGGGCGGAGGGCCCTGCGCACCCGCGGGACCGTCGATGAAGCCAATGAGGCGCGTCAGTGTGACCGTGTTCTTGCTGCCAAGGATCACGGCGAACGTGAACTCGTTCCAGACGGCGATCAGGGCGAGGATGATGATCGCCGCGACCCCCGGCCAGGCCGCCGGCATGGTCACCCGGAACAGGGCCCCAAGGCGCGAACAGCCGTCGATCCGGGCCGCCGATTCCAGCGCCCGCGGGACGCCCTCGAAGACGTTCTTCAGCAGCCACACGATCAACGGCAGCAGGAACGCTGTCTCGGCGATGATCAGGCCGACGAGGGTGTCGGCGAGACCGATCGCGCGAAAGATGAGCAGCGTGGGAATTGCCACCACGATGGAGGGCACGGTCTGCGTGATCACGATCACCGCCGTGACGATGCCCTTGCCGGGCACGTCCAGGCGAGCCAGCGGATAGGCGGCCAGGGCCCCCAGCACGATGCAGATCGCGGTTGTGGCGAGCGTCAGTTCGAGGCTCACCACGGCGGCGGCGCCCCACGAGAACTGCGGGAGCGACAGCAGCTTCGTGTAGCTGTCGAATGAGAAGGCCTCCAGGCGCGGCGGGGTCATCGTGATGTATCCCTCCGGCGTCACGCTGCTGATGAAGATCCACACGATGGGTCCCACGAGCCAGAAGGCAAGGGCGACGGCCGTCGCGACGGTGGCAGCGCGCCCGGCCCAGGCCGGGAAGCGAACCCGGCGGGGCGTCGTCGCCCAGAGGTCCGTGCGTCCGACTGTGGTCGGCAGCAGCTTCCGAGCCGTCACCGATCGGAGCGACCGTGAAGCTGCCGACAATTCGTCGATCACTTCGTCGGAGACGGGCGGCTTGCGGCCGCGGAGTCGGGGCAACCAGAGCAGGGCCGCGAACGACAGGATGACGATCCCGAGGAAGACGGCCATCGTGGAGCCATACCCGAAGCTCAGCTGCCCGCTGAACGCGCGGTAGATGTAGAAGATCATCGTGGTGGTGTCGCTGCCCGGGCCCCCCTTGGTGAGGGTGAACAGCACGTCGAGGATCTGGAAGGCATTGATCACGATGAGCACGGTGACCACCAGCAGCATCCGGCTGATTCCCGGCAGCGTCACGAAGCGGAACCGCTCCCAGCTCCCCGCGCCGTCCATCTTCGCCGCGCGATAGAGGCTTTCCGGGATCGTCTTGAGTCCTGCGAGCAGGAGCAACGCGAACAGCGGCACGCTCTTCCAGCTGGTCGCAATGATCGCAATTGCGACGGCAACGTTCGTGTCGAAGAGCCAGTCGATGGGGTGAGTGGTCAGGCCCAGGACGGTGACGACGCTGGTGACCAGCCCGAAACGGCTCTCGAAAATGAACTTCCAGAAGAGTCCGGTCACGGAACCGGCCACAGCCCAGGGCAACAGCACCGCGATGCCCATCAGCCCCGCTCCACGGAACCGGCGATTGAGGACGAGCGCCGTGAGCAGCGAGAGCGGAAGCGTCATCAGCGTCACGCCCGCCCCGTACACCAGGGTCCGCGGAATGGACGCCAGGAACTCCGGATCGGTCGTGAGCCGCGCGAAGTTATTGGGGAAATTGAAGGTGACGGCGCTCGTCTTCAGCAGCTCGATACGGAAACCCGTGATCACCAGGGCCGCGACGATCGGCGGGACCACGAACACGGCGACGAGGACCAGGCCCGGCAGGAACGTGAGCAGCGCGAACCGGCGGTCGCTGAGCCGGTCGATCCGCCTGGTCAACCGGCCGGTGAACGAGGCACGCGACGAGGTGAGAGGGGTCACCCTGGGACGTCAGTCCTTCAACGCTCAAACGGGCCGATTGCCGACCATCGCGCGGGCGGCGTGAGTCCGGAGGATAGGGAGCGCCGTTGCGCCGTGTCAACGCCGGGCGGCATTCGGTCGACGGTTCCCGCCGGGCGGCATCGAGTTGGATCGCGAGCCGGAGCATCCTGCGCGCCGGCGGCACCGGTCGGGACCTGTGCCGGTGCCATTGGACTCTGGCCAACCGTGCAGCGCACGCGTGATGCTCATCGGTGATGGCCACGCCCCTCGACCCGCCCGCCGCCGCCCATCTTCTAGCCGACTGGGGCTTCCTTGCGCATGCCGACATGCCGGATGAGCCGGGCGACGCGCACCTGCTCGTCGCGCTGCGGCCCGCTCCCACGGATCGCCACTACGACCCCGAGCGGATCGCCTACTGGGTGACGGAGCACGGCCGCGGGGTGCACGCGGAGATCGACGTCACCACGCCCATGCCCGTCCGGGGGCCGTTCTCGTGGGGAACGATTCGCGTCGAGGACCGGTTCCGGATCACCAACGAGTGGGTTTCCTGTGGCGGAGATCTCCAGGCCGACCGAGTGAACGGCACCGTCGTGTGCGTCTTCCGGTCCGACGCGCCGATTCTCCGCAGCGGCGGCCATTCGCAGGGCTGGGACCATGGCGCGGCGAACCTGGCGGCGTTCTTCGGGCGGATCAAGATCGCGGTGGACTACCTGCCGGGGTTCGAGGGGCGCGTCGCGGCGGCATCGCCCCGGGTCCGGTTCGCTGCGTTCATTGCCGATCTCGCAGCGCGCTATCGGGCGGCTCCACTGCTCCCCCAGGTCCACCCTGATCTCTGGCGGCTGGTCCGCGCCGAGGAGGCACGGCTGCGGGCCGACGAGCCGCATGCCTGGGAGGCAGGCCTGGAGCTGGCCGCGGGCGCCGGGCTGGTGGAGACGCCACTCGCCCCAGCCTGACGGGGCGACCCAGCCGGCGTCAGCGTTCGCGGACCATCTTCACGACCCGCTTGCCGACAAGGTCGGCCACGTACACGTTGCCGAGGGAGTCCACGGCGATGCCATGGCCGCCCACCATGCCGCCGGACGACGCCTCGTACCAGTGACCCACCACCGAGCCCGCCATCGTGAGCACGCTGATGCCGTTAGGCTGGAAGTTCATCCGGCCGTTGATGGAATCGCCCTGCTCGACGACATAGACCAGGCCGTCGGCGCCCACCGCCGCATCGGCCGGGCCGTACAGGTCGCCCCACTCCCCGACGAAGCCACCGTCATAGTCGAACAGCTGGACGCGGTTGTTTTCGCGGTCGCAGATGATCACGCGATCCGTACCGTCCACGGTCACGCTGTGGACGGGCCCGAACTCGCCCGGCCCGGTTCCCCCGCGGCCCCACGACTTCTCCAGCTTGCCATCTGGCGCGAACCGGTGGACCTGGCGATTGCCGTACCCGTCCGAGACGAACACCTCGCCGTTGCGCCCTGCGGCAATTCCCGTGGGCATGTTGAACGGACCGCCGTTCTGCCCACGGTGCGTCACGGCCGCCATGGCCATCCCCCGCCGGCCCAGCTCCGTCGTCATGGTGCCGTCCTGGTCGTAGCGGCGCACCACGTGCAGCTGGTCGTCCACGACCCACAGGGCATTGCCCACCGCCTGGATGTGGTGGACCTCCACGAAGTCCCCCGCCGGCCACGAGCCGATGAACGACCCGTCCACGGACGACCAGACCGAGATGGGGTGCTGGCGGCGACTCGCCACCCACAGGCGATCCTGGGCATCGATGCCCACATCGGAGCACATGCCGAGATCCCAGAACTCCGGCCGGTCCAGGATGTCCACCTGGACCCCGAACCGGATGTCGCCGTGGCCCGAGAGTTCGGCTGCCGGCCGGCCGTCCATCGTCGTCATGAATCGTTCCCTCCCGTGTGCGCCCCGCGTGGGACCCAGCCCATGTGCGGCGCGATCTCCGTCGCCAGTGCCTCGATGGTTTCGTGATCGTAGGGTGGATAAACCTGTGCGATGAACCCGCCGGCGCCCGCCGCCTGGAGCGCGCCGATGGCATCGACGACCTCCCTCACGTTGGCCCGCCACAGCCCCACCGTCGCGATGTGCTCCAGGACGTCGCCCGACCACGGTTGCACGGTCAGCTGACGCAGGAACTCCCGGTCGGCCGCCGCCCGGGTTGGCCGGACGACGACCTTCGCGCCGGCCAGACGGCGGATCGCGGTCTCATCGCGACTCACGGCTTCGCAGTGCCCCCGGAGCACCCCATCCAGCCGCCGGAATTCGGCCACGCCGTCGATGGGGCTCCAGAACTGCCACAGGTCGGCGTGCTTCGCAACGATCCGCAGGCCCTTCTTCTCGCCCATGGCCCCCACGATGACCGGCACGTGCTCCTGCACCGGCCGCGGGTTCTGACGAACGCCCGTGAACTGGTAGGCCTCGGTCTGGTGGGTAACCTCCTCGCCGGCGAGGACCCCACCGATGATCTCGAGCGATTCGTCCAGCCAGTCGAGGCGCTGGCCGAGGCTCCGCCCATGGTCGATCCCGTGGGCCATCTGCTCCTCGACTTCCCACCCAGCGCCGAGGCCGAGAATCGCACGACCGCCGGAGGCATGGTCAAGCGTGGTTGTCATCTTCGCGACGACGCCCGGGTTGCGGAACGTGTTGGCGCCAACGAGCAGGCCCAGGTGAGCGCGGCTGGTCTGCTGCGACCAGGCCGCGAGGCTCGTCCAGCCCTCGAAGAACGGCTGAAACGGGTCGCCGCCGGTTGCAAAGAGGTGGTCGGCGGTGAGAACCGCGTCGTAGCCCAGGCGGTCGGCCAGCCGGACCGTCTCCAGCGCGGCCGACCACGTCGCCCCGTACGTCAGGACGTCGAGGCCCAGGTAGAAGTCGCCGGCCATGGGCGTGCGGGGCGGCGGTAGATGCGGGGCAGCAGCGTCAGATGGGCGTCGAGGCTCCCGGGGAACGGCGTCCCGCGGCCCTGGCCCCGCCGGTCGGCAGGACGGCGCTGCGGACACGCGCAAGGGTCGCCGCTGCACCGCCGAAGATGAGCCCGATGTCCGAGGCGACCGTGATGAGCCGGAACCCCTGCTCCGCGTACCGGAAGGACGTCTCCGCATCGCCCACGTGGATGCCCGGGGTGATGCCGTGGCGCTCGCATGTCTTCCGGATGTGCTCGACGGCCGCCGCGTGCGCCTGTGCCTCCAGGTCCGACCAGCCAGCGGGGTCCCAGTCGATCCCAAGGCCCAGTGCGAGGTCACCGGGTCCGATGTAGATGGCGTCCACGCCCGGGGTCGCCGCGATCTCGTCCACGCTGGCGAGGCCGTCCTTCGTCTCGACCATGACCACGCACGCCGCGCCTTCGAGTTCGCGCGGCGAATCGCCCATGATGTGCTGCGGCCGTACGGGGCCCGCGGACCGGTTGCCGCGCGGCGGGTAGCGGAAGGCGGCCGCGGCCCGCGCGGCCTCGGTGCCGTTGTTGACCATCGGGATGATAATCATCTGCGCGCCGAGATCGAGCGCCTTGCCGATCGCGACGTAGTCGTTGTACGGCACCCGGGTGGACGGCACGGCGCCGCGGAGTTCGATCGTCGCGAACATCGCCGTGAGGTCGTTCGTCTCGATCGTGCTGTGCTGCTGGTCCGCGGTCACCTCGTCGAAGCCGCACAGGGCGAAGTACTCGGCGATCGATGGATCGGGGGTCGTGAGCCAGGCCCCGAACGTGGGCTGGCCGGACTTCCACTTCGCGATGAGCGGGTTCACGTAGGCCATCTGACGGTCTCCTCGGGTTGCGGTTCGTCGCCTGGATGAACGGGGCAGTCGTCGCTCAGGACGCGACGACCGCCGGAACGACTTCGGTCGCCAGGCGCCGGATGGATTCGAAGTCGTACGGAGGCAGCGCCTGGTAGATCAGGCCGTCGATGCCGGCCTGCCGCAGCGGCCGGAGCCGGGCCGCCACCTCCTCCGACGAGCCGGCCCACTGCGATGCCTCCATGTTCGCGCGCGCTTCCTCGCCCCAGGCGAAATGGCCGGCGTAGGCGCGGAAGGCCGCATCTGCTTCCTGCTTCGTCTCGCGGAGGATGAACGCTCCCTCGGGGAGGTTCCGGACGGTGGAGGGGTCGCGGCCGATGTCGGCGCAGTGGCGCTCCAGGACCTCTTTCTTGTGGCGGTACGTGTCGATGTCGCCCGGCGCCACGGACATCTGCCAGTAGTCGGCATAGCGGGCGGTGATCCGGAGGCCCACCTTCTCGCCCGTCGCACCGACGATCACCGGGATCTTCGGCTGGAGTGGCCGCGGCCGGTGCTTGATCCGGTCCATGTGGTAGTTCGGCGAGTCGAAGGTGACCTCGTCGCCGGCGAGGATGCGGGTCACGATCGAGAGCGATTCCTCGAGCGCCCGCAGCCGGTCGCCCAGGGTCTGGCCCACCGCGAGGCCGTGCGGCGGGAATTCCTCGGGCAGAGAACCCGCGCCGAGGCAGAGCGTCATCCGCCCGTTGGAGATGTGGTCGAGGGTCGCCGTCGCCTTGGCCACGACACCCGGGTTGCGGAACGGGTTGCCCACGGTGAGGTGGCCCAGGTTGACCTGGTTCGTGATCATCGCGAGCGCGCCCAGCGTGGTGTACGACTCGAAGAACGGCTGGTGGAGATTGCCCTGCGTGGCCAGCAGGTGATCGTGCATGAGCAGGAAGTCGTAGCCCAGGCGGTCAACTTCCCGGGCGAACGCGGCCACCTCGGGCCACGTGGCGCCATACGTCATGACGTGGACGCCAAGCTTGAACGATTCGCTCACGGGGCCCCTCCAGGTGTTGCGCGAACGGCCAGGTCAGCCGCGGTCCACGATGGGCAGCAGCAGGCGCGATGGGCGCGTGGTGTCGTGGAAGACGCGATTGAGGGCCGGCACGATAGCGTCCGGCCCGTCGTCGGCGATCGTGCCGCCGGTGTTCGTGTTCGCGTCGAACCGCGGGAAGTTGCTGGACGAGATGTCCAGGCGGATCCGGTGGCCGGGCAGGAAGACGTTGGCCGTGCCACCCACGCTGATCCAGATCTCCTCCACGCGCCCGGGCTCGAGTGGCTGCGGATCGGCCAATGAATGGCGGTAGCGTGCTCGCAGGATGCCGTCGGCGAGGATCTCCGCCCGGCCGGACGGATGGACGTCCACGAGCTTGGCCGTGAAGTCCGTATCGACAGCGGACGATGAGACGAAGAGGATCGCCTCCACGGGCCCGATGACCGTCACCGCCCGTCCCAGGGGAGCGGACGTATACACGAGGACGTCGGCGCGGCTCTCGATCGGCCGCTGGTCCCACGGCCCGCTGTTCCAGCCCGGCGTGCCGCTCTGGTTCAGCGTCGCGCCGCCCATCGTGGGGACCGGGTCGCGCGGGTCGTAGAGGAACGCATCCGGATCCTCGCCGCCCGGCGCGTCCATCGAAAGGTGCCCGTCGCCGCGCGCGGTGTTTGCACGGCCGGAACCGCGCAGGTACCACGTCTGCACGTGCGCATCGGACGGCGGCCACGCCGTCTCGTGCTGCCAGCGGTCGGAGCCCATCACGAACAGGCGAACCGGCGGGTCCGCGGCTGCGTCATCCGGGCCGGGATCGTCCGCAAGCCACCGATCGAAGAACGCACGGTGGAGACCCGTTGGATCCTGCCCGTCGAGCGAGGCAAGGCTGCCGTAGTGGCGCTCCGGGAAGATGCCGTTGGCCACGGCGTGGGACCACGGGCCCACGATCAGGCGGGAGCCGCGCTGGCCCCGGTCGCCGGCGGCGTCCTGGTTCATTCCCGCGAAGTTGCGGTACGTGCCGTCGGCGAAGAGGTCGTACCAGCCCGCGATGTTGAGGGACGCCACGTCGGTCTCGGCATACCGGGCCTGCGGCGAGATCGCCTCCCAGAACGCGTCGCGGGTGGGGTGCTCCAGCCACTCGTCGTACCAGGGCGCGAAGCGGCGCATCAGGCCCATGCCGCGCAACGGCCGATGACGATAGAGCGCGCGCATGTCGCGGATGGCCGCGCGCAGTTCGGCGATGTCGGCGGCAACCGCCTCGCCGCGCTCCTCGCGGACCAGCAGCGCCGGGAGGGCGAGCGATTCCAGGCTCCACCGCAGGCTGAACCCCAGTTCGAACGCCCCGCCCTGGTAGACCCAGCCCTCGTGGTAGTCCGACGAGGTGACATACGGTGCGATCGCGCGCAGCGCCGGCGGCCGCTCCCCCGCCGGAAGCCACTGCGTGGCCCCCACGTACGAACCGCCGATCATCCCCACGCGGCCGTTGGACCACGGCTGGGCCGCGCACCACGCGATCGCGTCCACGCCATCCGCCGCCTCGTCAACGAAGGGCGTGAACGTCCCCCCGGACCCGAAACGGCCGCGGCAGTCCTGCGTGACGATCACGTAACCCGCTTCGACGAGGGCGATCGTGTTCAGTCCCGCGATCGGCTGGTAGTTCCGGTCGTACGGCGTGCGCTGGAGCAGGACTGGGTGGCGAGCACGGTCGCCCGGCCGGTAGACGTCCGTCGCGAGGTCAACCCCGTCGCGCATCCGGACGCGGATGTCGCGCTCCACGATGAACTGGCTCGTTCGGCTCGCCATGTCGATCAGCACCCTCCCCGGAGGTCCGTCTCTCGTCGGCCGCGGCCTCCGGCGGCCCGGTGGCCGCAACCTTCGACGCAGTTCAAGCGCGTGACGCCATCATGCCCGCGCCATGACCACGCGTACCTCGCTGGCGCGGCGGCGGACGAACGCCTCGTCCACCTCGAACCCGAGTCCGGGTCCGGTGGGGACGTCCACCCAGCCGTTCTTCTGGCGAAGCGGCGTCCGGAACATGTCCGTGCGCCAGGGGTTGGGATCGGACCCGATCTCCAGGAACGGCAGGTCGTGCAGCGGGAGGCGCGTGGGATCCGGCAGCGCCGCGATCACCTGCAGCGAGGACGCGATACCGATTGCTCCACCGGACGTGTGGGGAACGCAGGACATCGCGTTCAGCCGCGCGAGGCTCGCGTAGAAGAGCGTCTCGGAAATGCCCCCGCAGATGACGGGCTCGGGCTGGAAGATGTCCGCCTTGCTGTTGTCCACGAAGTCACGCGCGGCGTTCCGGCTCAGCGTGATCTCACCGCCGGCGAGGGCGATGTCCATGGACCGGTGGAGCATGTCGTAGCCGACGTAGCCGTCCCACTGGTGCAGGGGCTCCTCGAACCACAGGAATCCAAGGTCGTCCAGCACCCGGCCCGTTTCGATCGCTCGGCGCAGCGTGTAGCCACCATTGCCGTCGGCCATGAGATCGACCGTGGCGGGGAGGTCCCGCCGGATCTGCTCGTACAGCGGCCGTTCATGTGCCAGCGGATAGCGGCCAATCCGCAATTTGATGGCCGTGTAGCCGGACGCGGCGAGCTGCTCCGTCTCGTTGGGCCAGGTCCGCTCTGGGCCAACCCCTTCGACATAGCCACCGATGGCCGCGTAGGCCCGGACGCGCGTCCGCTGCGCGCCACCGTACAGCGCATAGATGGGCACGCCAGCCTCGCGCGCCCGAAGGTCGTCCAGGGCGATCGAGATTGCGGACGAGGCATAGGGATGCTCGGCGCTCTTCCAGATGGCGTGTTTGAGTTCCAGCGCGTCGGACGTCTTCCGGCCGATGAGGATCGGCGCCACTGCCTCGATGATGCCGGTGATCCCGGGTAGCAGGTACGTTTCGCCCCAGCCCACCACGCCATCCGTGTCGGTGATCCTCACCACCGCGTACGCGTACGCGTCGCCGTATGCGATCGAGGGACCGCGGGCCGGCGAGAACGTGTAGCTGAGTGCAAAGCATTCGAGCCGTTCGATCGTCACGCGTGGGCTCCCGCGGCTGATGTCGAGTCCGGCGCGAGCGGGAAGTCCACGGCCCGGCCGGTTCGCGCTGACAGCGTGGCGCCCTGCGCCATCTCGATGGCCGCACGCCCGTCCTCGCCGGTGATCCTCGGCGGCCTCCCGGCGACGAGGTCCTCCGTGAATTGCTGGACCTGCCGGCCCGTATTCGCCACCCGCTTTGGATCGCGCGGCTTGAAGTCCGGGAGCGTCCAGCTGTCCTGCTCCCAGACCGTGCTGTCGCGGTTTCCGGTGAGCAGCTCGCACCGGTCGAGGTCCCAGAAGATGGAACCCTCCGTGCCCACCAGCGAGTACTGGTTGTTGCGGCGCGTGCCGTAGCCGGACGGACCAACCTCGTAGCAGAGCAGAACCTGCGCGATCGCGCGGTTTGAGAGCCGGTACTGCGCGGACACGGTGGGGCTCTCCATCGGAATGCCCGTGTAGTTGTCCATGTCGGCGTAGACGCGAACGGCTTCCGCGCCGCTGAACCAGCGGATCGCGTCGCAGGCGTGTGAGCCCCAGTCCAGGAATGCATCGCCCTCGCGCGGGTCGGACGGCCAGCTCTGCGGAACATTGGCGAAGCCCGCGCCCGGCGTGACGCTCATGGGACGCAGATACAGCAGTTGTCCGATGAGGCCCTGGTCCAGGTAGTCCTTGGCGCGCATGGACATTTCCATGTGCCGCGTCTGCTTGGCGATCGTGAGCCGGACCCCGGCCGCACGGCAGGCCGCGATGATCGCGTCGCACTCGGCGACGTTGAGCGCCATGGGCTTCTCGAGGTAGACGTGCTTGCCGGCCGCGGCAACGGCCCGGGCGAGCGGCAGGTGGGTGGAATGCGGCGTCGCGATCACGACAACATCGACATCCTTGCGGGCCAGCAGGGCCTCCGTCGTGGAGGCCGCCGCGACTCCGTACTCGGCGGCCAGGGCAGGAGCTCTCGAGCCCAGGGCGATCGCCGCGAGCCTGCCGCCCGGCACGACTCCGTCACGCGTGAGGGCGTCCCCGTAGACCCGCGCCATGTTGCCCGAGCCCAGGATGCCGAACCCGATCTGGTCGCTCAAGGTGGTCCCTCTCTCACGCCGTGTCGAATCTGCCCGGGTCCCCCGGATCGCGACCGATCCGCCCGGCTTGTGCGCTTCGTCCTGCGAGGCGCCAGGGCCGCGATCGGCCAGAGGCCATTCGCCCGCCGCTTGTGTGGTCCGCGTAGATTGTCACGCATCCGGGGCGGCGGGAAGCGGCCGGGCCGCCGGGCTGAAGGTGCCGTCGGGTCGAGGGGTCGAGGCGCCGCCCCCTTGTTGTCAGGCAGTCGTGGGGCGGGCAGTAACAGGCCCCTGGCTCGCATTTCCTGTCACCTACCCGTGCCACGGCTGGTAGACGCCAATGTCAAGGTCCGCGACCTTCCGCCACGACTCGCGCGAGCGTGGATCCCACCCTCTGACGAGCCGGCGAGCGATGGCCTGGCGTCGAGCAGTCGCTCCACGACTACCTGACCAAACGTGCCCCCTGGCGCCCGCAATCAGCCCGACAACAGCCAGACGACCCGGGTCACGACCGTCCGGGCAGAGCTGATCCGGATGGTGAACGTGCCTGCCGCCGGGTTCGTGGTGAACCAGAGTCCGCGCGTGTCAAGGTTCGTCTTGGGGGTCAGCAGAACGAAGCACTGGGACACGATCTTGACGCCCGGGGTGATCGTGATCGTGGTGGCGCCGACGGGGATAGTGGCCACGCCACTGATCCCCACGGCCTGGACGCGCCCTCTCGTCGCAAGGGCAATGCCGTTGAGAAAAGCATGTGTGCGCACGCCGATGCCACCGCTGCTCACCGCATCCACGGCAACGCTGCCCTCTGCGTGCGCCCGCCGCACCAACGCCTGCCTCAGTACGCGCGGACCGGGTCGATCGCGTTCAGGAGGGGCAGGCCTGCCAGCAGCCGCCGGGTGTTCTCCTCCAGCAGCCCACCCAGGGTCTGCCAGTAGCGCTCGTAGGAATTGACGCCGGCGATGTGCGGGCTCACGTACAGGTTCGGGGTGTCCCAGTAGGGGTGGCCGGCCGGCAGCGGCTCCTCGTCGAAGACGTCCAGGTAGGCGCCGCCCAGCCGGCCCTCTCGCAGCGCATCCACCAGCGCCGACTCGTCGATCATCGGCCCGCGACCCACGTTCACGACCCAGGCGCCGGGCCGGCACGCGGCAAGGGCATCACGACCGAGAATGCCGCGGGTCCCGGCCGTCAACGGGAGCGCGAGAACGATGACGTCCGCCTCGCCGAGCACCGGGCGGAGCCCGGCCATCCCAACGATCCGTTCCGGGATCCGGCCCTCCGGATCGCCGGTTCCGGGCGCCACGAACCCCTCGTCGCGCCGCTGGTCCGGCCGGAGCTTGAGGGCGATGACCCGCATGCCGAATGCATCGGCCAGCCGCGCGACTTCCCGGCCGATGCTGCCGTAGCCCAGGATCGCCACGGTTCGCCCCCGCAGGGGATCCGCCCAGCCCGCCTGGGGATCCCAGCGCTGGGCTCGCTGCCCGTCCATCCGCGCCGCGTGGTGCTGGAACGCGAACAGCATCGCCCCCAGGACGTATTCCCCCATCGAGGAGGCGTGAAGGCCGCTGGCGTTCGTGACGAGGACGCCGCGCGCTGCGAGACCAGGGAGGTCCAGGTCCTCGACGCCTGCGCCCGCCCGTGCCATCCAGCGAAGGCGGGGCGCATGCTCCAGCCCGTCGGCGGGCAGTTCGCCCCAGAGGGCTTCCACGTCGCCGAGGTCGGCCGCGCTGACTCCCGCCGTGTCGGCCGGACCGGAGATCGTGACGCCGGGCATGGCGGCGATCGCGGCCAGGGCCTCCGCAGGCAGCGGGTAGGTGTTGAGGATCCGAAGGGACGCCACGGGTGAGTCTCCCCGCGTCAGCCGCCGCTTCGGACGACCAGGTCCGCCGGCAGCGCGCTGATGTTCGTGACGCCGCAGAGCATCGCCTCCGCGCGGACGCCGGTCTTGAACTCCTGGAGCACCTTCGTCACGCCCTCGCCGCCGCCGACAGCCAGGCCGTACATGGCGGGCCGCCCAAGAGTGACCGCCTTGGCGCCCAGCGCCAGCGCGATCAGCACGTCGGAGGGATGACGGACGCCGCCGTCCAGGATGACATCGGCCTTGTTCCCGACCGCCTTCACGACGCCCGGCCGCGCGGCGAGCGTCGACACCTCGTGCGAAAGCTGCCTCCCGCCGTGGTTGCTCACCATGATCCCGCGCGCGCCGGCGTTGACGGCTCGCAGTGCGTCGTCGCCGCGCACGATGCCCTTGGGGATGATCGGCAGGGTCGTGAGCCTGGCGAGCCACTCGATGTACTCGGGGGTCAGGCCGTAGTCCAGGCCCGAGGACGATTCGGAGTACACGAGCGAGACGCCGGCAGGGAGCCGGTAGCCAACCCTGGGCGGCGTGTGCGAGACGTCCGCGGTGGTATTCACGAGCGGCACGATGCCGGAGCACCCGGACGCCTCGGCACGCCGGATGATGCGCTCAAGCGCGGCGCGATCGTCCCAGTTGTACAGCTGGAGCCACCACTTGTGGTCGGGGTACGCCGCGTGAACGTCCTCCATTGAGGTCGTGGCGTTCACGGCCTGGACGAACAGCGACCCGGTCGCCGCAACGCCGGCCGCCATGCCGAGCTCACCGTCCGGATGCGCGGCCTTCTGGACGCCCATCGGCGCGACCATCAGCGGGAAATCCAGCTTGGTGCCGCAGACCGTCGTGGAGGTGTCGACGTTGCGGACGTCCACGAGCACATGAGCGCTGAGCCGCCACCGGCGGAACGCCGCCACGTTGTCCACGAGGGACTGGGCGTCATCCGCGCCCGAGGCGATCCAGCCGAACACGGGCGCGGGCAGGACGAGCTGCGCGACCTTCTCGAAGTCGTTGGGGCTCAGTCGGGCGACCAGTGAATCACTCATGCGACGATTCGCTCCCCTTGCTCGCGTTCGAACAGATGGATGCGGCCGGGCGTCAGCTCGGCCGTGACGTTCTGGCCCAACTGCAGGCCGGCATCAGGCGCCACGCGGGCGACGATGGTCGCGTCGCCCACGGACAGCTCCACGAACGTGTCGGACCCGATGGGCTCCAGCAGCTGCACGGTGGCCCTGAACGAGGGCGCGTCGGCACGCATGGACCCCTCCGGCCCGATCCGGACGTCCTCTGCGCGAACACCCATCGCCACGCGCGCGAACGTGCCCTCGCGCAGGCCAATGGCGGCGGCCGTTCCCAGCTGTACCCGCATGTCCGCCGAAACGAACGAGACCATGCCGTCCGTGGTGGACAGTTCGCCGTCCACGAGGCTCATCTTGGGCTTGCCGACGAAGGTTGCGACGTACAGGTCGCGGGGCTTGCGGTAGATCTCCTTGGTGGGACCGAACTGGACGATCTTGCCGTCGCGCATGACGGCGATCGCGTCCGAGAGGGACATCGCCTCTTCCTGGTCGTGCGTGACGAAGACGCTGGTCGTGCCCAGCTTCAGATGGAGGTGTTTGACCTCCGTCCGCATTCTCGAACGCAGGCCGGCATCAAGGTTGGAGAACGGCTCGTCGAGGAGGAAGACGAGCGGCTCCTTCACCAGCGCACGACCCAGGGCGATGCGCTGCTGCTGGCCGCCGGACATCTGTCCGGGCTTTCGCTTGAGGAGATGGCTGATGTCCAGGCTCTCCGCGACGGCCTTGACCCGCGAGTCAACCTCTGCCTTGGGGCGGTGCTGGAGCTTGAGACCGAAGGCGATGTTGTCGTAGGCCGTCATGTGCGGGTAGAGCGCGTAGTTCTGGAACACCATCGCCATGCGTCGTTCGTTGGGCGGGGTGGCGGTGATGTCCTGGTCGCCCAGCATGATGCGGCCGCCGTCCATCTGGTCGAGCCCGGCGATCATGCTGAGGGTGGTGCTCTTCCCACAGCCTGAAGGACCCAGGAGCGTCACGAACTTGCCGGCCGGAATCTCAAGGCTCAGGTCATCGACTGCCTTGACCTTCCCGAAGTACCGGGAGACATGGTCAAGACGGAGCGCCATATCGGACATCGAGTTGGTCCCCTCTACGGCCGGATCCCGGCTTGGGAGCGTAGCAGCGTCAGGCGGTCGTGATTCGGCCGGCAGACGCGAGCAGGTTCAGCGCGACGTCCGCGGTCAGCGTATGCAATGTCTCGCGGGCCTCGATGGATCCGCCCGCCATGTGCGGCGTGAGGATCAGGCGATCCGGCGGTGTGTCGGCCAGCGGGTCGTTCTGCGGGTCGGGCGGCTCCGGGTCGCGCACGTCCAGGCCGGCGATGGAAACCTGGCCGCGCCGGATCGCCGACGCGAGCGCGCGCTCCTCGACAAGGCCGCCACGGGCGATGTTCACGATGATCGTCCCCGGTCGGACCTGGTCGAGCGTTTCCTCCCGGATGATGTGGCGCGACGTCGGGTTCAGGTCGGCGCAGGTGATCACCGCATCGGACTGGGCGAGGAGGGTCTCCAGCGAACCCATCTCCAGTTGCGGGTCCCCCGGATCCGGCACGTTCGGGTCGTAACCCAGGGTCCGGTACCCGAACACGCGGACCTTTCGGGCGACCTGCTTCCCGATCCTGCCCGTCCCGATGATGCCCACGGTCCGGCCACGCAGCCGGTGGATCTGGGTGTACTCCGGGCTGTCCGCGTAGGACCAGTCGCCGTTCCCCGTTCGCGTCGTGATCGTGTACGCCCGGCGTTCCGCCATGAGCAGGAGCATCACCGCGTGGTCCGAGACCTCGTCCACGCAGAACGGAACGTTGGTCACGGGGATCCCCGCAGCCTTCGCCCCCGCGTGGTCCACCTGGTTCATGCCGATGCTGTAGCAGACAATGCCGACGGCACGCTTCATCGTCGCCATGTGTTCCGCCTCGACCCGGCCGCGGATCGCGCACGCGATGACGACATCGGCGTCACGGATCGCCGCCTCCG
>JANPDJ010000295.1:0-1844 GCA_031431395.1 Chloroflexota bacterium
CACCTGCCGGCCCCCGTGATTCGACACGATGATCGCGTCCGCGCCGTGTTCGGCTGCCAGTCGCGCGTCATCCCCGCGAACGATGCCCTTGAGCACGATGGGCACTGGCGAGATGGCTCGCAGCCATGCCAGCGACTCCCAGGTGAGCGTGGATTCGTACTCGAGATCGTCGGTATTCGGCGGCAGGTTGACGGCCCACGCGTCAGCCGGACGGACCAGCGTCGTCCGCTTCTCCCCCTCGCGCCAGTACGGGTAGGCCGCGTCCACGGTCAGCACGATGGCCCCGAAGGCGGCTGCTGCCGCCTGCTCGACCAGCGCCCGGGTTAGGCCCCGATCCGTGTACCAGTACAGCTGGAACCAGCGCTTGTGGCCGATGGCCGCGACGTCCTCGAACAGGACGCTCGACCCGGTGGACAGGACCTGGAGCGTATCGAGTGACCTCGCGGCTCGCGCGGTGGCCAGTTCGCCGTCCGGATGGGCCAGCTTGTGGACCGAGGTGGGCGCGAACAGGATGGGCATGGCCACCGGCGTCCCCAGCACCGTGGTCCCGGGGTCCACCGCCGACACGTCGACCAGCACGCGCGGCCGGAACATCCAGCGCCCGAATGCGGCCACGTTGTTGCGCGTCGTCCAGCCGCTTCCGGCCCAGCCACGGACATAGGCGAAGGTGGAGGGATGCATTCGCTCGCCCGCGAGCGGCTCGAACTCCTCCACGCTGTACAGGCGGTCCAGATCCTGCTGCCCCAGGTAGGGCGGACGCGCGCTGGGGCCGGTGCCGCCTGGTCCGCCGGCGCCGTCTGGTCCGCCGGCGCCGCCTGGTCCGCCGGCGCCGTCTTGTCCTGTCGCGGCGCCTTCGATCTCCTGGGGGTCCGTGTCGCCCTTCCAGCCGGCCGGCGCCTGGTGGATCTTCATCCCGGTTCCTGTGCGCCGCGTCACGCGACGGCCTCGGCATCGAGCCGTGCCACGACTGACCGGTCCACGTGCCGGGCGCTGGTGACCCCGCACAGCCCCATTACGGACGCGAGTTCGCCGCGGACCAGGTCAAGGTAGCGAACCACGCCCTCCTCGCCGCCCGTCGCCAGCCCCCAGGGAATGGCCCGGCCCAGCAGGACCGCCCGTGCGCCCAGGCCCAGGGCCTTCAGGACGTGGCTGCCGCGCTGGATCCCGCCGTCGAAGTAGACCTCCATCCGGTCGCCCGCCGCGTCCACGACTTCCGGCAGCGCGTCGAGCGTCGGCATGACCCAGTCCAGGGCCCGGCCGCCGTGATTCGACACGATCACGCCATCCACGCCGTGCTCGACGGCCAGCCGTGCGTCCTCGCCGGTCATGATCCCCTTCAACACGATCTTCAGCGGGCTGATGGAGCGCAGCCATTCCAGCGACTTCCACGTGAGGTTCGAGGCGATCTTCAGGGGCCGGTCGGGCACGTTGGCGGAGATGATCCCGTCGGGGATGTTCGGCGGATTGCGGAACTCGCCTTCGCGCCAGAGCCGGACCGGGGCGTCCACGGTCAGGGCAACCGCCGAGTAGCCGGCCGTCGCTGCTCGTTCGATCATGTCGCGAGTGACGCTCTCGTCCGTGAACCAGTACAGCTGGTACCACGGGGCCTGGGCGACGGCACCCACCTCCTCCAGCGTGTAGTTCGAACTGGTGCTCAGGACGAGCGTGGTGCCCACGCGCCGGGACGCGCGTGCCGATGCCAGCTCCCCTTCGGGGTGCGATAGCGCCTGGTAGCCCGACGGCCCGAAGAGCACCGGCAGGTCGATGCTCTGCCCGAGCACGGTGGTCCCGAGGTCCAACTCGTGCACGTCCACGAACGTCCGCGGAACCAGCACGTAGCGCGA
>JANPDJ010000296.1:0-15471 GCA_031431395.1 Chloroflexota bacterium
CATCGCTGCCACCGTAAACCCAGACGAAGTCGCCGACTACGGCTGCCGTCGCATCGGCCTGTGCCTGCTGCAGCGGTTGCTCGGCGGCCCACGGGCCCAGCGCGCCCGCGCTGTCGATCAATGATTTCCAGGTCGTGGCGACCGGGCCTGCTGAGTTCCGCCCGCCGATCAGCAAGAGGCCGTCCGTCGTGACCGCGGCCGCCGCCGCGGTACGGGCCTCGGGGAGGGCCAACGCGTCGGCGGTCGCCCATTCGCCGAGGTCCCCGGTGGCACCATCGGGCGTGAGCACGAAGACCGTTGAGGTCGGGGCGCCCGCCTCGTCCGTGCCGCCCGCGACGTAGATGCTCCCGGCGACGTACCCGACGGTGGCGTCGGCTCTGGGTGCGGGAAGCGCGGGCCCTGAGCCCCACGGGCCGAACCCGCCCGAGCCGTCCGCTGCGGCCACATAGACGCTGGCCTGCGCCGTGGAGCCATCCGAGCCGCCGATGTACAGCAACTTCGTACCGACCTGGACCACGGAGCCGCCTGTGCGCCCGGCCGGCAGCGCCAGTTCAGCGGGCGATGGATGCCACGGGACGAGCGCCCCGACCGGGGCGGGGCAGGGCAGCGTCTCGTTGGTCGGAGGACACAGGTTGATCGGCGACCAGGCGAGCACACCCAGGCTGACTGTCCGACCGACGGTGAGGTAGTAGGCGCGGTCCGGCAGGTAGCCGAGCAGGAAGATGATCAGGATCAGCCAGCCAAAGGCCTTGACCGAGGCCCAGCCCCACCCATCAGCGTCGAGCAGCCCGAACAGGGCCCGCCGTCTTGCCACGACTCTCCCGGCTCCGAGCGCCTGTTGCGCCATGGTCCTCCATCCTCATCCGCTGTCCCGTCGGGGTCAGGCGGTCAAGCTATTCCGCGGTCAATGTTCCCGTCATGTTCGGGTGCACCGTGCAGATGAACGGGTACTCGCCGGCCGCCACGGCCGGCACCTGGTACTGCTGCGTTGCCACGCCGTTGAAGATCTCGCCCTTGAACACGCTGGCCCCGTCCGCATCCTTGATCTCGACGTTGTGCGGGGTGTTGGCGTCCTGGTTGTCAAAGGCGATGACGAACGGCGCATCGGCCGGGACGGTGACGCTGGTCGTCGTAAACGCAATCCCCGAGGCGGTGATGTCGACAACCACGCCGTTGGGGTCCGCCGACTCCGACGGGGCCGCCGATCCCGATGGGGCCGCGGACGGCGCATTGAACTCATCGGTCCAGCAGTCCGGGTACGGCGTCGCTCCAGCGTCGGGCTTGTAGGCCGCCTCGCGCCAGCCATTGAAGGTCTTGACCTTGCCGGTGCCCGGATCGATCTCGGGCTCGAACAGTTCGGGGTCCCGGATCACGTAGGTCTCATCGCTGGGCGCCCGAATGAACGCAATCAAGTCGTCGATCTGGATGTAGTTGAGGGGACCCGGAGGATTCGCCGTGTCCGCCCAGACCGGCATGGCGGAGGTCGGGTTGCCGCAGACGTAACGCCCGCCGGCGTCGAGCACCTGGCGAAGGTAGTTCTCGTTGAGGTGCACGAACAGCTTGTCCTGGCGGTTGAGGACCGGGCCGGCACCGCCCTCGCCCTGCTCCCCGTGACAGCGAGCGCAGTTGGCCTGGTAGACGTTGTAGCCACGCTCCACAGCGAGGACCTGCTGGTTCGTGGCCTCCTGCTCGAGGCGGGGCGTGCTGATGCCCAACGGCCCGGTCTCGTAGAACCAGTAGATCGCGGTGAACAGGATGACGACGACCGTCAGGAGGAAGCCGACCCAGCGCGCATTCGATGATTGGCGGACGACCTGGGCGGCACGCTCGGGAGTCAGCTCGAAGACGCGCGCGGATGGCGGAGCGGAGAACCGGTTCGCGGGCGCCGCCTCGACCGGCGGACGAACCATGGGCAGGCGTTGCTCGGGTACGGGCCCAGGCGTTTCGGCCATCAAATGCACCCCGTCGGTGTGCGTGGCGGGATCACGCCGGGCTGGCCGAGCGCGACAGGCAGTGGGCCCAGAGTGATCTTGCCGGTATTGATGGTGAGCTTGCCGTCCCCGTCGACCGTCACGGAGAACCGGTCCATCCCGCGCGGCGCCGGCCCGAACGCCTCGCCGTCCACCTTGACCCCCAGCCGGTCGTAGCGGGAGCCGTGGCAGGGGCATTCCAGCCAGAAGTTGCGGACGCACGGATTCGGCTTGCAGCCGAGATGCGGGCAGCGCTGATAGAGCGCTCGAACGTTGAGCGCGGTCCCATCGCCGGTGGTGTCCTCGCCGGTCAAGAAACGCTGCTGGGCGGGATCGACCAGGATGACAAACGCGCGAGCTTCGGAATAGTAGGCCGGGAACCCCTGGTCGATCGGGAGCGCGGAGTTCTGGAGCTTGACCGTCTCGAGATCGCCGATGGGGATGGGGGCTCCGAAGCCGCGGGTCAGGTTCGGCCAGGCGAACGCGAGCGTTCCGGCCAGTGTCTCCAGGAGCCACAGGCCGATCCCGGTCCCAAGCGCCGCCCGCATGAGCTGGCGCCGTGACAGTCCGCTGACCTGCTGCTTGCGCAGCGATTTGATCGCTTCACTGGTCAGGGCGGCCGGCTTGTCGATCGGTTGGACCTGGTAGTTGCTCATGAGCGCTGTGTCCCTCGGGAAGTCGTCACAGGGCGAAGTGCAATCCGGGGCTGGTCACGTACGGGATGACGAACGTGTAGCCAGGGCCGCGGAAGAAGATCCCGACGAACGTCAAGGTGAGCCCGAGGATGCAGAACATCGTGAACAGCATGACCGCGGTCTTTCGCTCCGACGGCCGGACCGCCTGGACATTCTCGCGGTCGATGAACGGGATGAGCGCCGCGCCGCCGAGGACGAAACCGGGCACCAGGACCCCGCCAACCGTGGGGTGGAAATAGGCCAGCAGTTCCTGGAGACCCAGGAAGTACCACGGCGCCTTGGCCACGGCGGGGGTGATGTTGCCGTTGGCCAGCTCTTCGAGCGGCGCATTGATGAATACGCCCATCAACAGGAGGAAGACACTCATCACGCCGGCCGCCAGGAACTCGATCGAGAGCAGGTGCGGCCAGGTCATGACCGTGTCGTCCGGCTCCTTCTGGACGCGCACCACGGCATCCTGCTTGACCAGAGCCAGCAGCCGATACGGCCGGGCCGACATCGGCACGCGCTGCTTGTCGATCTCGGTCCGACGTGCCGGATCGACCGGCACCACGACCCGTGTCTCGGACGGCGACTTCTGATCCGTCATGCGATCTGCCCAGTGGGCCGACAGGACCGCTCAGCGCAAGGCGGAGCCGAGCACGTGAGCGAGCGCACCCCGAGGTGCGTGAGCGATCGCGCGGAGGCGACAACGCCGCGAAGAGTGGTCATAGCGGCCCACTGATCCCGCCGTCCTTGCGGATCCGCCAGAAGTGGACCGCCAGGAAGACGGCAGCGATCAACGGCAGGAAGACAACATGCCCGACGTAGAAGCGCAGCAGCGTGTTCTGGGCCACCTCGAGGCCACCGAGCAGGATCCGGTTGATCGGCGTGTTGATAACGGGTACGTAGCCACCCATGTTCGTCCCGATCGTGATCGCCCAGAAGGCGATCTGGTCCCACGGCAGCAGGTAGCCCGTGAACGACAGCATGATCGTGAGGAACAGCAGGATCACGCCCACGACCCAGTTGAACTCCCGCGGCGGCTTGTATGCGCCGTGGTAGAAGACCCGCATCATGTGGAGGAAGACGAAGAACACCATGAGGTGCGCGCCCCATCGGTGGACGTTGCGCGTCAGCAGGCCGAAGGCCACCTGGCTCTGAATCGCCAGGATGTTGGTATAGGCCTGCGTGGCCGACGGAACGTAGAAGAACATCAGGTACACGCCCGTCACGGTGAGCACGAGGAAGAGGAAGAAGCTCAACCCACCCAGGCAGAACGTGTAGGCGAACTTGACCGCGTGCTGCCGCACCCGCACGGGGTGGATGTGCAGGAACACGTTGTTCATCACGGCGTACGCCCGCGACCTCTCGTCGTTGGGGTACGGGTTCCGGAACAGCGAGCGCCAGACCACGCTGCGGCGAATCATGTGGTCCGCTCGCTCTAGGAAACTCACCGCGGGGCTCCTCCTGCAACACCTGGCGTGCCGGCCAGCTGCGCGTCCCGGTACGACTCCTTGTAGAGCCGCCCGTCGCTCGAGATTTCCTGAAGCTCAAACCGCTCCATCGTAATGGCGTCGAACGGGCAGCGTTTCACGCACAGGGCACAGCGGATGCAGCGTTCCTCGTCCAGGATCATCGCGGCGCCGTTGCTCCAGCCATAGGCCTCTTCAACTTCGGGCAGCAGGCCCTCCGTCTTGAGCTGGTTGATGTCCACCATGTGGATCACGCCTTCGGGGCACACGTCAGCGCAGGCGCCGCACAGGACGCACCGGAACGGATCGAACCAGATGTTGAAGTTGCACATCAGGCAGCGCGTGGATTCCGCGATCGCGTGCGTCGCGTCGTAGCCCAGCTCGACGGGAGCCGTGAAGTTGACGGCCGGATCCGTGGACGGCATCCGCATGGGCAGCGGCGCCACGGGGATGTGCTGCCGCGGCAACACGTCGTACAGCTCCGGCATGTCGTGGCGCCAAGAACTGGTGATCTTGACGTTGGCCGCGATGGAGACGTCCGTGCGCCCCGTGAGGTAGCGGTCGATTGCGTAGGCGCACTTCTTGCCGTGCCCGGCGGCCTCGATGAGGGTGGTTGGGCCGGTGACAAAGTCGCCGCAGGCGAACACGCCTCGCTCGTTCGTGGCGTAGGTGGCCGGGTCCACCTTGATGCGCCCGCGGTTGACCTCGAAGTTGGACTCCACGGGCAGGAAGGTGAGATCCGCGGCCTGGGACACCGCCGGGATCACGGTGTCCGCCTTGATCACGAACTCGGATCCGGCAACCGGCACGGGCGATCGACGACCCGACGCGTCCGGCTCGCCGAGGCGGTTCCTGATGAAGCGAACGCCCGTCACGTGCCCGTCCTCGCCGAGGATCTCGACAGGGCTGGCGAGAAACTCCATGCGGACGCCTTCGCGTTCCGTCTCGCCGAGCTCCTCTTCGTCCACGACCAGCTCGGACCGGGTGCGGCGGTAGACGATGGCGACGTTCGCGGCCCCGTGGCGGAGCGACGTGCGCGAACAGTCCATGGCCGTGTAGCCGCCGCCGATGACGACCACGTCGCTGCCGGTGTGCACGGGCTCGCCCAGGTTGGCCTTCTTCATGAAGTCCACGCCGTACTGGACGCCCTCGAGGTCCGCGCCCGGAAGGTCCAGCACCACGGCGTTCATGGCACCCGCGGTGATTGCCACCGCGTCGTAGTCCTGCCGGAGCTGCTCGAACGTGATGTCCTGGCCGATCGTGGTGTTGAACCGGAACTGGACCCCCAGCCGCTCGATGAGCCGGATGTCCATCTCGATCGCCTCGCGCGGCAGGCGGAACGCCGGCACGCCGATGAGCATCGTGCCGCCGCCGTACGGAAGGCTGTCGAAGACGGTGCAGCGGAAGCCCTTCATCGCGAGCTCGCGGGCGACCGACATGCCGGCCGGACCAGCTCCCACGATTGCCACCCGCTCCGCGCGCGCCTCGATGTGCGGCATCGCGTCCGGGATGCCCGATGCTTCGTGCCATTCCACGAGGAACCGCTTCATGGCGCGGATGGCCAGCGGGCGGTCGATGTCGCCGCGCCGGCAAGCGCGCTCGCACGGAGCCGAGCAGACGTAGGAGCACATTGCCGCGACCGGGTTAGGCTCGCGGGAAAGGATGTAGCCCTCTTCGAACCGCCCTTCCGCCGCAAGGTTGAGATACCCGCGGCAGTTCGTGCCGACAGGACACGCCTCCTGGCACTCGATGTTGCACTGCAACCAGGACGCGTCCACGGGTTGCACGAGGAATTCCTGGTAAGGGTCGATCGCCACGGGGTCTTGGGACCTCTCCGCTGGGACTAGGGGCAGGCGGAACGGACGGGTATGCGTGACCGGTGGCCAGAATCTACACCGGACGCATCGGGCCCTGCAAAACGTCGCGACAGGGTGCCGCCCCCGGTTTCGTCGGTCATCCGGTCGCGGACCGGGCAGGAGAACCCGCGAGCTCGAGCCCTTCGTCCGTGGGCCCCTCCTCCTCGTCCTCGTCGATGACGACGAGCCGGAAGGCCTCGCCTGCGGCCGCGCCGATGGGCCGGCCGTTTTCCGCGGCCGAGCGCGTGATCCGCTCCGCGAGCTCCTCTGGGCGCTTCAGCTGGCTGGGATGCTCGCGCAGGGCGTCGATCTTGCGGTGCAGCGTGGCCGTCACGTCGATCCACGTGTCGGGCGCGTTGGGCCAGAACAGGTAGATGCGCCGAACGCGGTGGGGCTCAAGGCCGGCCCGGACGAGATGCGGGAACGCCATCGGGTTCCGGGCGGCCGGGTAGACGGCGTCAACCGCAGCAATGCCGGCCGCGCGGTGGTCCGTGTGATTGATCCCACCCCGGGCGTAGGCGACGACATCAGGGTCATGGGTCAGGACCGCGTCCGGCCGGAATGCCCGGATCTCACGGACGAGGTGCTCGCGAAGCGGCAGGTCGTTGGCCAGCGCGCCGTCGGGCTGGTGCAGAAACGTGATCCCGGCGTAGCCGACGATCTGGCCAGCCCGCTGCTGCTCCTCCTCGCGCGTCAACGCAAGCTGGAGCGGATCAAGATCAGCGTCCTCGCCACCCTGGTCGCCACTCGTGCAGCAGACAAGCCAGCCGACGGCACCCGCGTCGATCCACTTCGCGGCCGTGGCTGCCGGTCCGAAATCGGCGTCGTCCGGGTGCGCGGTGATGACCATGAACCGCTTCGGGCGCCACTCGTGGGACGCGGCCGGAGCACCTGGATGGGTCATGGGCGCGGCAGCGCCGAGAACGCGGGCCTCAGCTGCCCCGCCTCGCCTTCGCGTCCGTCAGGGCCGCCAGCACCTCGGCGGCGTGGCCGTCGGCCTTGACCTTCGGCCAGACGGTCGCGATCCGGCCGTCCGGGTCGATCAGGAACGTCGAGCGGACGATCCCGAGGTACGTGCGACCGTAGTTGGTCTTGAACGCCCATGCGCCGTACCGCGTGGCGACGTCGTGGTCCTCGTCGGACAGGAGCGTGAACGGGAGCCCGTACTTCGTCCTGAACCGCTGATGGCTGGCGGCTCCGTCCGGGCTCACGCCCCAGACGTCGGCATCGGCCGCAGTGCTGACGTCGTGGAGGTCGCGGAACTGGCAGGCTTCGATGGTGCAGCCCGTCGTGTCGTCCTCGGGATAGAAGTAGAGGATCGTCCAGCGGCCCCTCTGGTCGGCGAGGCGATGGACGGTCAGCGTCTCGTCGGGCAGGGCGACATCAGGCGCCTGATCGCCGGCCCGGGGAATGTTGCGCGGGGGCTCCTCGGCGGAGGGGGCCGCCGCCTCGTTCTGGTTCGTCATGGCGTGAGGTTAGGCGATTCCACGACCAGCAGCAGGCCGCGTCTCACGGTCACCGCGCCGGTCGGTCCTAGCCGGACGTTGGACAGTCCGCGTGCCGGTCCCAGCCGGAGCGGCTCGTCATGGAGCGGGTACCGCAAACCCTCCGTCGTGATGCCGTGCACGTCGCCGCCGAGCGGCAGCAGGGTCACAAGGTCGCCCGGGCGGCCCGGGCACTCCAGTCGCGCCGGCCCGCCGTCCACCCCGGGCGCCCTCGCGAGCCGGACCCGGGTGCTGCCGTCCAGGAGCTGGACCGGCCGATCGCCGAGGGCGGGCAGCGCGAGGAGCCAGATGTTCGCGAGGGCGTGATCCAGGCGGCCGCCGAACGCGCCGATGATCGTGATCTCGCCGGCTCCCCGGGCGAGGCAGGCGAGGACCGCAAGTTCCGTGTCCGATTCGTCCTTGTCGAACGGCGAGCGCTCGATCGGGACGCCCTGTGCGGCGAGTTCGGCGAGACCCGATTCACCAAGCGAGTCCCCGTCGCCCACGACGAGGTCCACTCCTAGGCCGGCGGAGCGGGCGCCGATCGCCCCGCCATCGGCCGCAACGACCAAGTTGACCCCTTCGCGCCAGCCGGGCCAGGCCCGATCCAGGGCATCGGCATCGGGTGGGTCACCGTCGGCGACGACGAGCGCGTGCATCTACCGGGTGTCCCCGCGGGTATCGCGGTCCGGACCGTCCAGCAGATGATTGACCCAGTCCTCCACCGAGAAGACCACCACCTCGGCGCCGCCCGATCGCAGCAGCGGCTCGTCGCTGAGCATCGACACGACGCCCACGGCGTGCGCGCCGGTCGCCACCGCCATGCGCATGTCGTCGGGCGCATCCCCCAGGTAGGCCGTGTCCTGCACGTCGTCCAGGAGCGACAGCGACTGCAGGGCCGAGAGCAGGGGTGCGGGATGGGGCTTCTGTTGGGGCTGGTCATCACCGAAGACACGTACCGGGATCAGGTCGGCGAGTCCGAGCCGGCGCATCTGTGGTTCGACGATGGCGCGCGGCCCGGCGGTCACGAGGGCGAGTGGAATGCCGGCCGCCTCCAGCCGTTCGATAGCCCCCAGGGCCCCCGGCAGCAGGACGGACGTCTCGGTTCCGTGGAACGCAGCCTCCCAGATCAGGTTGGCCCGTTCGACCTGGTCCGCCGGCACGCCCAGCCGCTCGTACATCAGTCGCCAGTCCGGGGCGTAGTGCTCGCGGTACAACGCCGGGCTGAAGGGCAGGCGCAGCGCGTGCATGACCGCGGCGTTCGCCTCGTACAGCGAGCTGTGCGAATCGGCGAGCGTGCCGTCCCAGTCGAAGATGACGCCTCTCACGTGCAGCGATGCTACCGCGCCGGCGGCACTGGGCCGATGGGACAGCTCCGGCCGATGGGACAGCTCCGGCCGATGGGGCCGATGGGGCCGCCTCAGCCGGTGGGGCGGATCTCCGGCAGGGCCGCCACCGCCATCCCCGGTCGCGTGCCGGACCAGATTCGGCCGGGCTCCTCGCCGGAACGGCCCAGCAGGGTCTCGATCCGCTGGGCGGTGGCCGGGCGGGCGAGGTAATACCCCTGTGCGAAGCCACAGCCAAGGTCACGCAGCCGGTTCAGTTGGAACAGGTGCTCGACGCCCTCGGCCACGACCTCGAGGTGCAGGGCGTTGCCCATCGACACGATGGCGCTGGCCAGCTCCCAGCCGTCCGGCTCCGCCTCGTCCACGTCCACGAAGTCCCGTGCGATCTTCAGAGACGTGACCGGGAACCGCTGGAGGTAGCTCAGGGAGGAGTAGCCCGTGCCGAAGTCATCGACCGAGATGCCGATCCCGGCGTCGCGAAGGCGGCGGAGCTTGACCAGGGTGTCCGCGATGTCCTGGAGCATGCCCGTCTCGGTCATCTCGAGCGCGATCGTCTGGGGCGCCACCCCGGACTCCCGGACGATGCCGATGACGTCGTCCACGAACCCCGGCTGCTGAAGCTGGCGCGTGGAGATGTTCACTGACATGCGGCTGCGCACGGGCCCGGCAAACCGGTCATCCCAGATCCTGGCCTGCCGGCATGCCTCTTCGAGGACGAAGCGTCCGACGCGGAGGATGAGATCCGACTCCTCCGCCACGGGAATGAACTCCATCGGCCCGATCGTGCCCCGGAAGGGGTCCTCCCAGCGCACGAGCGCTTCCACGCCCACGATGACGCCCGTTGCAAGCTCGACGATGGGCTGGTAGTTGAGCGTGAATTCGCCGCCGTTGACGGCCCGCTGCAGCGACGCGGTGAGTTGGTGCCGGGTCGCCACGGCCACGGCCATGTGCGGCTCGAAGACCACGACACGGCCCTTTCCGCGCGCCTTGGCGGAGTACATCGCGACGTCCGCATTGCGGGTCAGGTCGTCCGCGGTCTTCGTCTCCGGGCCTGCCGCGGCGACACCGATGCTTGCGCGCACGGAAATGCTCGAACCCGCGACGACGAACGCGGGCTCAAAGGCTGCGATCAGCCGCTCCGCGATGAACAGCGATTCAGCGAGATCGTGTCGAGCAGAGACGAGGATGCCGAACTCGTCGCCCCCGATTCGCGAGGCAAGATCGCCCGCCCGCAGGTTGCCCCGGATGCGCTCGCCCACGGCCGCCAGCAGTGTGTCGCCGGCCGCGTGACCCAGGGTGTCGTTGACGACCTTGAAGTCATCGAGGTCGAGGAACAGCACGACCGGCGCATTGCCAGAGGTGCCCGGCTCGGCGAGTCGTGCGTCGATCCAATCGGTGAACAGGGCGCGGTTCGCCAGGCCCGTCAGTGCATCGTGATGCGCCTGGTGGTGGAGCTCTTCCTTCAACTGGGTGAGCGTCGCGAGCGAGGACTCCAGGCGGCCGCTCTCCAGCGCCACGGCGGTGTGTTTTGCCAGGGTTTCGAAGAGCTCGAGGTCGTCGCGGTCAAACGCGCTGATATCGCTGAGACGGTCGGCGACGACGAGCGTCCCGACGACGCGTGAGTCGCCGATGAGCGGCGCCACCAGCGCATTCCGGAAGCGGGATTCGGGTGCGGCCTGGGGCATTGCATCGCCGTCCGCGAACGGCACACGGAGCACCCGCCCTTCGCTCACGGCGAGCGCCAGGAGCGGATCGTCGAACGCCGTCCCGATGGGCCGGAGCGTCTCGCCCGAATCACCGGGCCCGGCGGTGCTCCGCAGCAGCTGGTCGCCACCATCCCCGCCCGGCAGAAGGGTGATCTCGGCGAGGTCGGCCCGGAACATCGTGCGTGTATGGTCGAGGAGCGACTGCAGCGCACGGTCGAGCTCGGGGTTCAGCTGGAGGATCCGCGTGGACCGGTACAGCATCTCCAGCCCCTCGTTCTCCTTGCGCTGGGCAAGGTAGGCGCGGTAGGCGAGAAACGCCGTGGCGAGCGGGATCACGAACAGGGCCGCTGCCGGCGGATTGACGGCGACGATCGTCAATGCCAGCAGGACGAGGCTGGCATTCGTCATCGCGACCACCGTGCCGGTGCGGAGCATCTCCCTGATTTGCCGGAACTGCCGGGTCCCCTCGGCCAGCGAGACGGCCGCGCTGACGGCGAGGACGCCGACGAAGTTCTCGGCATAGGTCGCCAGCAGGGCCGGCAACCAGTACGCCGGCCCCAGCACCTGCGGGCCCGAGAGGATGTCGACGGGAGGGCCGAAGTCCGGTACGTGGAAGATGGCGAGGGCGACCGCCGAACTGAGCATGAACTGCGACAGGTTGAATGCCAGCTTGACCGAGCGCTGGCGCCGGCTGATCACGAGCGCAAGACCCGCGCCCACGAATCGGGCCGCCAGGAACTCCGCCGGACCGAGGAAGAAGAGCCCCAGGATGACGGGCACCTCGCTCATCGAGAACGAGTGCGGCCTGCGGCCGATGTGGAGGTGGATGACAGCCGTCTCGGCGCCGTAGAAGAGCACCGCGATCACCAGCAGCCACGGGATGCCGGAGGCGGTGAGTGGGGCCTGTGCCCCGGGGACGGTGAGCCATCCGATGGCGCCGGCGCTGTCCGCGAGGTTCGCGGTCAGCGCCCCGACGCGGAACGTTCCGGTCCGGGCGGCCGTGATTCGCGCGATCGCCCGGTGCAGCGCTCCGTCCAATCGTGTCAGCCTGGTCACCTCTGCCGCGCTCTGTCGTTGCCCGCTCGCTTCAGCCGAACGATCCGAACGGTACGACGGACCGTCAAGCCGCGTTGGCCGCGCCTGTCGTCCCGGCACCACGAGACCTTCTCGACGGACCTCGTGCTACATTGGCCGGGTGCCCGAGTCCGTCCCCCACGCGGGAATCCAGCGTGTCATCGAAGCCGCTGCACGGAAGGGCGTCACGCTGGACGTCCACGTCTTCGATGAGTCCACCCACACCGCCCAGGACGCCGCGCGGGCCCTGGGGGCGGAGATCGGGCAGATCGTCAAGTCGGTGGTGTTCGTCGCGCCGGCCGACGACAGCCGGATCGAACCCATCCTGTGCCTGGTCTCGGGGGCTGATCGCGTGGACCTGGCCCGCCTGGCGGCGGTCACCGGCGAGTCTGACGTCCGGCGAGCCACGGCGCGAGAGGCGAACGAGCTGACGGGGTTCACGATCGGCGGCATCCCGCCGATCGGGCACCTCCGGCCCATGCGCGTGATCATGGATCCGGACCTGGGGCTCTGGCCGGTGGTCTGGGCCGCGGCCGGGACGGACACCGCCGTGTTCCCGGTGCCGCCCGCAACGCTGCGGACCCTTGCCAATGCCGTCGTCATGCCCATCGCGGCGGATCGGGCGGATTCACCGCGACCGGAGGAGCTGGCGGGCCCGACAAGCCTTGCGTCCCCCGCTCCGCTGCGCCAGAGCGCCGGCACCTGACCGCCGGGAATTGCGGCGATCACCGGACCGCAGACGGATGACCGAAGTCCGACCTCGAAGCGCCCCTGAACCACGGCACGCGGTTGTCCAATTCCCGGGTGCCGTCCGGGCGGCCTTCCGCTGGGGCGGCAGCGACCAGTCGCGCGCGGTGTTCGCCCTGTCCGAGGTCGGCGGCGAACTTGCCGACTACGGCTCCCTGGTCTCGGCCGACCCCGACCGTCTCTGTCGAGCAGAGGTCCGGGTGGAGACACCAGCCGGGGCCTGGACGGCGCGTCTCGCGTCAACGATCTTCGACGACCCGGTCGGTGCGTTCTGGGACGAACCCGCCCTGCTGCTGATCGCGTACGGCTTCGCGACCTACGCGTTCGCCGCCCGAAGCGGCGAGCTGCGCTGGAACCACCGCGCCAGGACACCGCTCGTCGCTCTCGTCGCCTCGTCGCGCCTGCCGCACGTGCTGGTCCAGACCGAACTGGAAACCTTCGCGATCCGCCCGGATGGCGAAGTGTCGTGGCGCGTTGCGCATTCCGATGTGGTCGTCGAGGCGCAGCTGGTCGGCGGGCGCCTGGGCCTGACCAGTTTTGGCGGCCAGGCCGCGTCGCTCGATGCGCTCACCGGGCGGTCCGGCCACTGATCGCCCGGCCGGGAACCAGTGGCAGGCGCTGGGGACAACCCAGCTCCCATCCGCAGGTTGTGGATAACCCCGATTGACCTTTGAGGGCTGTCGCCCTACCTTGGGGACAGCCCGGAGGGGCCGGCGGACGCTAACGGCGGCGACTCACCTCGACGTCCATGCATCGTGCAGGTTTCTTCGGGCCCTTTCGTGCCCACCGCGTGCGCGGACGTGCACGGCGAACGTGCGCCCTAGAATCCCCGCGTGACTCCCCTCCTCGTCGTGGCCGCGGGTGCAATCGCCGTTCTCGCGGGTGCGGGTGTCCTGCTCTCCTTCGGCGTGCGATACCGCGTCGGGCGCCTGCTCGCGTCCACTCCCAACGTCAGCATCGCGGAGGCCGTCCGCCTGGCCGGCGAGGGCTCGCGGCGCTTCGTCCGGATCGATGGGCGGCTCGATTCCGAGCAGGACTTCCCGGACGAGCACGAGCGGCCACTCGTCTACCGGCGGCGCCGGCTGCAACTTCGCCGGCGGGGCCAATGGCGCACCCTGGACGAGCAGACCGAGGCGGTGCCGTTCGAGATTCGCGAGGGGCTCGACGCCATCGCCATCGACCACCACGCACTCGGAGAGGGGCTGGTCGTCCTGCCGCGCGAATCCACGGGTACGGCAGCGGAGATCCCCGGCCGCGTGCCGGACGAAACGCCGGATACGGTCCCCGCGCGCATGCGAATCGAGCAGATTTCGTCCGTGGAGCACGCGATCGTGCTGGGGGTTCCGGTCCGGAGGCAGGACGGGACCGTCCTGACGGCCGGCCTGGGGCGACCGCTCATCCTCACGACGCTCGAAATCCCCGAGGCGATGCGGATCCTGGGCGGAGGCCGTGGACGACCGCTCGCGGCGGTCCTGCTGCTGGGCAGCGGCCTGGCACTCCTCGCGGTCGGCCTCGCGTGGGCCTTCCTGGCCGCTCTGCGCTAGGCTCGCGTCGTGCGACGCCTCACCATCGCCCTCGCCGGCTGGGCCCTGCTGCTGTCCCTGGCCGCCGCGGTCCCGGGCATCATGCCCGCCCCACTGGGGCCCGAGCGTGTGTACGGCGCCTCCCCGCAGCCCTCCAGTGGGGCCGGCGATACCCGGAGCGCCGGAGAGGCACCCGCATTCGTCGGTGCACCCCTCGTCGCGATCGCGACGGTCCTGGGCCTTGGCGCCGCGGCCGCGCTCGCCACCTTGGCCCTTGTCCGTCTGACGGGCGGACCGGGGCGCGCCGACGCCGACGACACGACGCCGCCCCGTTGACAGACGTGGCATGAGAGGCGGCCGCGTCCGCTGGGTCGCCGCCTTCACGTTCGTCATGGGCGTCCTGGGCGCCAGCGCACCCGGGACGGTCGCCGGCCCCGGGACGTTTGCAGCCCCGGGGGCGTTTGCGGCCGTGCCGGGGGTGGCCGGTGCTCCGGTGGTGGCCGCTTGGACCGCCGGAACCGTCGCCCCGACGTCCGCGGCCGGCTTCAAACCCCGTCAGACGCTCGTGCCGATGACATTCCCCCTGCCGGCATCCGCGCGCTATCGATACGCCTCGCTCTGGCGGGTGCCGCGTCTGGGGGTCGTCTACCCGTACAACCAGATTCGCGGCGTGACGGCGGGCGGGACGCTGCTTCGGGCGCACGACGGGGTCGATCTCGCCGTGCCGGTCGGGACCATCGTGCTCGCGCCGTTCTCAGGGGTCGTCTTGGATCCGGCGAAGATCTGGAAGCCCTGGGATCCGGCACGGTACGGCCGGGTGGTGGTGGTGCGGAGCACGGAATCCACCAGTCGTGGCTACTACGCAATGCTGGTGCATCTTTCGCGACAGAGCGTCACCGTGGGACAGGCCGTGAGGCGCGGCCAAGTCGTCGGGCGCACGGGGATGAGCGGCAATGCCGCAGAGACCGTGCCACACCTCCATTTCGAGCTGCGGACACCGTTCCAGATCGAGTTCCACTACGCGGGAGTGACGCGGTTCCTGGACAGCTTCGACCCGCTTCCGTCGTTGCGCGCCGCCGACCCGCACCTGTAGGGCGGCATCCCCGGAACCGGCGCCCGGTGTCGGGGTGACGTTCGTCCTATTGGCAGGAACTGTGAAGCGGGCGAGACTCGGGCGGTCCCCTCTTGCCCCCTACCAGCCTGGACATGACGACGCAGATCAATCCTGGACCGGCAGACGCAACGCTCTCCGTGCTCAGGGCTGCCCACGTGCTGGGCGTCCACCCGAACACCGTCCGGGCGTGGAGCGAGCAGGGCCGGCTCCGCTACTACCGGATCAATGCGCGCGGCGATCGGCGCTACCGGGCCGGCGACCTGCGGCTCTTCCTGCTGGACGCCGAGCGCGGCGCCCGCCAGGCCGGATGGCCTGATCCCGCCGGCCGACAGACAGGCGGTCGCGCCGGGGTTTCGCTCAACCGGGCGCCCACGGATGCCCATCCCCGTGACGTCCGGCCGATGCACGGGTCGGGCATGCCGGCGGTCCGGCACCTCGCCGCACTGGCCGAGCTGGCCGTTGTCCGGCGCCCGATGGACGCACTGCTTGACGGGGCCGCCCA
>JANPDJ010000297.1:0-11652 GCA_031431395.1 Chloroflexota bacterium
GCCGAAGCCCCGGCGCCGGCGCCGCCCCCCGCCCACGGTCATCTCGGTGGCTTCGGCAGCCCAGCGCCCGGTGGGCCGGTAGCGGCGGATTCGGACGTCGCCGTCGCGCTCCTCGGCCGGCGCTCCCTCACCCGTCGTCGCGGCGATCTCCACGTCCCAGCCGGCGGCCGCGAGGCTCCGCGCAACCCGGAGTCCGCGCGAATAGGGGTTGGCCGGGTTCGCAATCAGCAGCACCGCCCGCCTCGGCCGTCCGCCCGTCACCCTGTCCGCCCGCCAGTCACCACGGCCGCGCCGTGAGTCGCCCGTACTCGGCGAGGAGCAGGTCCACCTGGCGCTCCCAGTTGTAGGTCTCGTGCGCCGCCGCCAGCGCACGCCGGCCGTACGCATCGCGATCCTCGGGTGGGGCGTCGAGAATGCGTGAGATCGCTCGTGCGATGTCGGCCGGATCGGTGGGATCCACGAGTTCGCCGGCGCCCGATTCACGGACGATGCCGGCCATGCCCGGGAGATCGCTGGCCACGACGGGGACGCCGGCCGCCATCGCCTCGAACAGCTTGTTGGGCGTGGTGAGCCGGTGGTTGAGCGTCGATGGCTGGATGGGCATGGCGACCACGTCGGCGGATGCCACCCACGCCAGCAGTTCGTCCGGCGGCACGGCCGGCAGGATCCGGACGCGGCCGGCGAGCGCCGGATCGGCGGCGCGCCGCTCCAGGTCTGACTGCAGGACGCCGTAACCGAGGAGCACAAGCACGGCCGAGTCCACCGACGGAATGGCGACGATCAACTGCTCGATCCCGCGCTCCCGCGAGAACCCGCCCTGGTACAGCACGACGCGCGTTTCCGCGGCGAGCCCGAGGGCCTCGTGAAAGCGCCGCGGCCGGGGAACGGGAGGGTTGAATCGCCACGAGCAGTTCAGGACGATGAGCGGGAACGTGACGCCCCAGCGCGCGGCCATGACCTCCGCGTACGGCCGGTTCACCGTGATGACACGGTCGGCGCGGCGGGCCCAGCCACGCTCCAACCACCCGATGAGGGCGCGCGCCGGTCGGGGTAGCGTCGCGAGGTTGCCGGCGTCCACGTAGATGTCCCGCGCGTCGTACACGACCCGGCCGCCCGTCCGCCGTGACAGGGCAAGGGCGACCGGGACACCCATGTAGGCCATCCCGTGGTACAGGTCCGGGGCCGGGACAAGGCCACGGCTGGCCTTCGTCTGGGAGCGAACCACCAGCCCGATCGCCGCGGTCCGCCAGGCGGATCCGATCACCGATCGAAGGCGACCGAGCGGCCCACGTGGACCCGGTCGTCGGGGGCTCTCGCCATTGTCTGCCGGCGGTTGGGCCGACACCGGTGCGCGCAGGTGGTTCGCGCCGGCCGAGGGCGCCGTGTCAGCCGCGGCCGCGGCCGCGCGTTCCCGGCGCCATTGCCGGAACCGGCTGATCGCGCGGTAGAGCGGAGCCGGGAGCGGCAGGCCGGCGCCGGCGGACACCTTGACGCGTCGGATTCGGTACCCGGCGGGGTGGCGCTCGTCCTCGGGCAGCCCCGGCCGCCAGCGGGCCAGGACCGTCACGTCGTGGCCCCGCGCCACCAGTGCGCCGGCGATGCGATACGTCCGCGAGTCGAACTCGGCCGTGGTGGGCAGGACGAGGACCGCCCGCTGCGGAACGGCGGCAGGAGGTGGTACGGGGCCGGACCCCGCGGTCGCAGTCACGCAGCCGTTGCGGCGGCAGCGCCCGGGGCCGTCCCGAGCAGGTCCGCGTACAGCGTTACGAGATGACGGGATTCCGTCTCCCAGTTCCACTGGTCGTGCGCCGCCGCAAGACAGCGCCGGCGCAGGGCCGCCCGTTCGGCGGGGGCCGTGTCGAGAACGGCGCGGATGCCGCGCGCCACGTCGGCCGGGTCATCCGGGCGACAGAGGACGCCGAGGGGGCCTGCGGCATTGCCCAGCACGATCCGTCGCATCTCGGGGAAGTCGCTCGCGACGACGGGCACCCCGGCCGAGAGGCACTCGAACAGCTTGTTCGGCGTGGACAGCGCGTGATTGAGCGTCGATGGCTGGATGGCCATGACGCCCACGTCGGCATCGACGACCCACTCGAGCAGGTGTTCCGGCGGCACGGCCGCGAGGACGTGGAGGCGCCCTCCGTAGCGCGCGTCGGCGGCCTGCTCCAGAAGCCAGTCCTTCTTGCTGCCGTAGCCCATGAAGACCGCGTGCACTTCCCCCAGCCCGGGCTGAAGGATCGCTGCTGCCAGTTCCTCCAGGCCGCGGTGGGCTGAGAACCCGCCGTGGTACAGCGCGATCGGGTCGTTCGGCCCAAGACCCAACTGGGTGCGCATGAGCCGGCTGGGCGACGCGGGGGCCGTCCAGCGTGACGGCGTGTTGTGCAGGACCACCGTGCGGCGGGGCCGGTACCGCTTCGCCAGGACCTCCTCCAGCGACCGGTTGACGGTCACCAGGGCGGCGCTCTGGCGCACCCAGCCCTGCTCCAGGCGCCGGAAGAACCACCGGGCCCACGGCGGGCGGGTGGCCGTGGAGCCCGCCTCCAGGAAGATTTCGTGGCTGTCGTAGACGACCGGCGCGCCGTTGCGCCGGGCCGCAGCGATGGCCGCAGGCAGCGCCGTCAGGTCGTGGCCGTGGTAGATGTCGGCGATGGGGGCAGCGTCCGCGGTCGCGTTGGCCCACGCGAGGATCGTCTGGCGCCACCGGACCAGCCAGTCCAGCGTGGCCGTTCCCGGGAAGCGCTCGCGCCCAAGGACCTGCAGGACCAGGGATTCGAGGCGCTGGATCAGCGCCCACGGGAAGATGACGGCACCGAACAGGACCGCCATCAGGGCATTCAGCCAGGTCCGCGGCCGCGGATGCACGATCGCCCGCTTCACGCGGAACACGATCCAGCGGGCGATCCAGCCCTTGGTCCGCCAGGACTGGCGGATCCAGACCCACGTCCGGCTGGACGTGCGCCGGGGGATGGGGATGCGCACGATCTCGAAGCCGTCGCGCTGCTCGCGCTCCACCTCTTTGGAGGCGGTGCTGGTGGGCCGGGCCATGATCGTGACGTCATAGCCGGCGCCCACCAGGGTGGCAGCCTCGCGCAGGACCCGCGCGTCGTTGCGGCAGTCGTTGTAGACGAACATGACGGCCCGACTCACGCGAGCACCGCGGCGATCCGCTGGGCTGCCCCGGCGGGCTCCAGGTGCAGGGCCGCGGCCCGCTGCCGGGCGGCCTCTGGCGCCGATGCCTGCGGCGCCACGCGGGCCAGTTCGGCGACCGCCCGCGCGGTGTCGCGGCCCACCAGCGCCATCCTGCCGTCCGAATCCGCGACAGCTTCCAGCCACTCCGTCCGGTCACGGAGGACCAGGCACGGCACGCCGAGCCACGCCGCCTCGCGCTGGACACCGCCGGAATCCGTGAGGACCGCGGCGGCGTGCAGTTGCGCGGCGAGCGAGCTCCGGTACCCCAGCGGTGCGATCACGCGGACGTGGGGCCCAAGGTCCGCGCCCGCGGCGTCCAGCGCGACGCTCGTGCCGGGGTGCAGCGCGAGGACGACCGGTCGTGACGGCGAGGCGACCGCACGAAGCAGGGCGACCCAGCCGGCGATCGCCGCGGGCTCGCGGTTCTCGGCCCGGTGGATCGTCGCGAACAGGTACTGCCCGGGCGACAGGGCGCCGGCCTCGGGCGCGAGAGCCGCCAGGGCAGCCGGCGCGCGCACCTCGGGCGCGATGCGCGCGGCGAGATCCTGCATCAGATCGCCCACGAGATGGACGTCGCCGGTGATGCCCTCTGCGGCCAGGTTGGTGACGGCTGTGGGCGTGGGCGCAAACCGCCAGCGCGCAAGGTGGTCCGCGACTACGCGGTTCACCTCTTCGGGCATGGTGCGGTCGAAGCTCCGCAGGCCGGCCTCGACGTGCGCCACCGCGATGTTGAGCCGTGCGCCCGCAAGTGCCCCGGCCAGGGTCGCATTCGTATCGCCCACGACCAGGACGGCATCCGGCCGTTCACGCAGCAGGATGGGCTCCAGGGCGATCAGCACCCGGCCCACCTGGTCCGGACCACTGCCACCGCCGATCCCCAGTGAGTGGTGGGGGCGCGGCAACCCAAGCTCCGTGAAGAATGTCCCGGCCATCGACTCGTCCCAGTGCTGGCCGGTATCGATCAGGACCTCGTCATGGCGCGACCGGATGGCCGGCTGGAGCGCCGCCAGCTTGATGAGCTGCGGCCGCGTCCCCACCACGGTCGCGATCCGCATCTCAACCGGCGTCCGTCGCCGCGGGAGGCTCGGGAGCCTGCACGCCGACGCCGTGATAGGCGACGCCGGCCGGCAGCGGAACGCTTCGGAGGCTGTTCCGGCCGTCGAACAGCAGTTCGAGTTGCGGGAACCAGCGGAAATCGAGGTCGCGGAATCGGGCGTCGCCGGTCTGGGTCACGATCGCCCGCGCGTCGCTGGGCTGGCCCCAGTGCCACGGAGCGGCGGAACATCGCTCCACCTCTTCCGGTGTGAGGAGGGGGTCCCAGGCGCTCACGACGGCACCGTGGAAGGCGAGCCGTTCGATCAGCGGAAGGGCCCGCGAGTACGCCAGCTCATGCACGCCCTCGCGGTACGTGAGGCCCAGGACGAGGACGGGCACACCTTCGAGGCCGCCCAGCACCTTCTGGATGCTCCGGATCGCGACACCCACCTGCCCATCGTTGACGCGCCGCGACAGGCTCACGAGCTCCATCTCGGGCGCCCGGCTGAGCAGGAAATGCGGATAGACCGGGATGCAGTGGCCCCCCACTCCCAGCCCGGGCTGATGGATGTGGCTGTATGGCTGGGTGTTGGCGGCCTGGATGACTTCCTGGATGTCCACGCCGACGCGATCGGCGTAGCGCGCAAACTCATTGGCGAGAGCGATGTTCACGTCGCGATACGTGGTGTCCGCGAGCTTGGAGAATTCGGCAGATTCGGCCGTGGAGAGCCGGATCACGTCTGCGTCCAGCACAGATGAGTAGAACGCGACCGCCCGATCCGTGGACGCCGGTCCGATTCCCCCGACGAGCTTCGGGTAGGCCGCCAGGTTGCGGAACACGGCGCCGGAGTAGAGCCGCTCGGGCGAGAACGCCACGAAGAAGTCCTCGTCGGCCCGCAGGCCGGACGCTTCTTCGAGCCGCGGAGTGAACCGGTTGCGCGTGTCGCCGACGGGCAGTGTCGTCTCGAAGATCACGAGGCTGCCACGATGGACACCGGGCGCGATGGAAGCCACGGCGGCGTCCATGTAGCGATAGTCCGGGTGCTGTTCATCGTCCAGCATCACCGGCACGATCAGCATGACCACATCGCTTGCCCGCGCCGCGGCGGCCCCGTCCGTGGTCGCCTTCAGGCGTCCGGAGGCGTGCCCCGCGCGAACTGCCTCGGCCAGCCCGGGCTCCTCGGTCACGTGGGAGCGGCCCTCGTTGATGGCGGCCACCACAGACTCCTGGACGTCCACCGCAGTCACGTTCCAGCCGTGCGTCGCGAACTGGGCAGCCAGCGGCAGGCCCATCTTGCCGGCACCCACCACGGCCACGCTGCCGGCTGTTCCCGGCTCCGCCAGCCACGGGGCGACGGCGCGGGCCGGCGGGTGCGTGCAGGTGTTCGCGGGCATCTCGATGGTGCCGCCCAGCATGCTGGGCGCGGCGGTGAGGGCGCGGGCGGTCACGGTCATCCGGGTTCGGGCCTCAGGCTGCGAACGGGTGCGCCGCGGTCACGCGACGGTGAGCCGGGCGGCGAGCGATGTCAGGTCGATGGGATGCCGGGCCGCCGCGGACTCGAGGAGCGCGTTGGCGACGGCGACCGCCCACATGCCGTCCTCGACATCCACGATGGGCCGGCCGCCGGTGCGGACCACGGCCAGGAAAGACTCGAGTTCCGCTGCCAGCGGCTCTGTCCGGGTCACCGGCAGTTCCGCGATATCCCCTTCGAACGTGGGCGCGTAGCCGCCGATGAGCGTGGGGTTCGTCGTGTCGGCACCCTTCGTGAACGTCAGCCGCTGCGTGAGGTAGTCCAGCTCGAACATCCCTTCCTCGCCGATCACCACCAGCTGGCGGCGCTTGGCCGGCGTCAGCCAGTTGACGTCCAGCATGCCCGTGGCGCCCGACGGGAAATGGAGCAGCCCGAACAGGAGGTCCTCGTGGGTGGCATGCATCCGCTGGGCCAGCTCCGCGTAGACGCGCTCCGGCCGCTCACCGGCGATCCAGGACAGGATGTCCACGTCGTGCGTGGCCAGGTCCACGGTCACCCCGACGTCGCGGATCCGCGCCGGGAACGGACCGGCACGCCGGCTGGCGATCGCGAAGATCGCACTGAGCCAGCCGGCTTCCAGGAGCCGCCCCAACTCGAGCACGGCCGGATTGAACCGTTCGACATGGCCCACCTGCACCGCGACACTCTTCGCCCGCGACGCCGCGACGATGCGCATCGCATCGTCCACCGTGGCCGCCAGCGGCTTCTCCACGAGGACCGGGATGCCGCGATCGATCGCGGCAAGCGCGAGCGCTACGTGGGCCATGGTCGGCGCGGCCACCACGAGCGCGTCGAGATCGGCCTCCTCCACCATGGCCAGTGGCTCACGGTATCCGGTGACCGCGTGGGCGGCCGTCGCCGCATCGAGAGCCGCGTCCACCGGATCCGCAACGGCCACCAGCCGGCAGCCGGCCAGGGACGAGAGGACGCGGAGGTGGTTGCGACCCATGGACCCTAGACCGGCGAGACCCACGCGAACCGGTGCGCCGGAGGCGATGACGCGGCGGGTGCCCGGGACGTTGCCTGCCCGCCCATTCGCGGTCACCTGGAGACGGACTCCGTGGGCCGGACGGCCGCGCCGGCGGAGTCCGGAGTCGTGGCGGCGCCGGGGCCCGCGTGGCGAAGGACAGCCGCCCGGACGGCATCGATCACTTCCCGTTGCTCGGCGCCGGTAAGACCCGGATACATGGGCAGCGAGAGCGTTCGAGCCGCCGCGACATCCGTGTGCGGCAGGTCCGCATGCAGGCCGCGCTCCATGACGTACGCCTGGCGGTGGACGGGGATGGGGTAGTAGATGCCCACGCCGATGCCGGCTTCGCCAAGTTCCCGCACGATCGCATCGCGATCCGGGCCAACGTCCAGCGTGTACTGGTGGAAGACGTGCGTCCGGCCTTCCGGCGTCACCGGCGTCCGGACCGGCAGGTCGGCGAAGCCCTCGTCGTAGCGCGCGGCAATGGCCTGGCGGCGGGCGGTGTTGCGTTCCAGCTTCTCGAACTGGACCAGCCCGATGGCCGCACCGATGTCCGTCATCCGGAAGTTGTAGCCAAGGATCTCGTGGTGGTAGCGCTGCCGCATGCCCTGGGAGCGGTACAGCCTGATGAAGTCCGCCAGGCGGTCGTCGTTCGTCGTGATGAAGCCGCCTTCACCCGTGGTCATGTTCTTGGTGCCGTACAGGCTGAACGCGCCGTGCCCGAAGGATCCGGCACGACGGCCGCGGAAGGTGGCTCCGTGCGCCTGGCACGCATCCTCCACGACGACCAGCCCGTGGCGGTCCGCGATCGCGTTGATCATGTCCATGTCGGCCACGAGGCCAAAGAGGTGGACGGGCGAGATGGCCCGCGTCCGGGGCGTGATCACGGCCTCGATCCGGGCGGCATCGATCAGGTAGGTGTCCGGCTCGATGTCGACGAAGATCGGCGTTGCGCCGGTGAACAGGATGGAGCTGATGGTCGCGTTGAACGTGTGCGAGACCGTGATCACCTCGTCGCCCGGCTCGAGTCCCAGCCCCGCGTAGATGCACATGAGCGCGACCGTGCCGTTGGAGACGGCGATTGCGTGCCTGACGCCGCAGTACTCGGCCCAGCGCTGCTCAAGCTCCGCGACCTTCCTGCCCTGGACGATCATGCCGCTGGCCAGCACCTCGGCGACGGCGGCCGCTTCCTCCGGGCCAAGATCCGGGCGAGCGATGGGGATCATGCCGGGGCTCCTTGCTTCACGCTGCCTCGGGCAGCCCCGGTCTGTTCGGTGAGCGCCTCGAGATCGGGAACGTAGACGTACCGCCGGTCGCAACTGGGGCACATCGCGGCCTCGCCGGCGGCGAGGGCAGGGGGCGCAGGGTTCCCGGAGGCATCCGTGAGGCGCGCACCGCAGGCGCATACCCAGCCGATCCGGCGGGCGGGATTGCCGGCCACGAGCGCGTAGTTGGGGACCGTCCGCGTGACCACCGCGCCGGCTCCGACGAGGGCGAACGAGCCCACATCCACGCCGGCCACCACGATCGCGCCGGCCCCGACCGACGCGCCCGTCCCGATCCTGATTGGACTGACCGTCCAGTCCTCCGCGCGGGCGAGGTCGCCCGTGGCGGTGATGGCGCGCGGGTACCGGTCGTTGGTGAGGATGGCGCCCGGCCCGATGAAGGCCCCGCTCTCCACGGTCACGCCGTGATAGATGAGCGCACCGTTCTGGACCTTGACGCGATCTCCCAGCTGCACGCCCTCGTCGATGAAGGCGTCCCGGCCGATGACGCACTCTGCGCCGATCTGGGCGCCGACGCGGACCTGGGCACGATGCCAGATGCTGGTCCGGGGTCCGACGCTCACATCGGCTTCCAGATCCGCCGACGCGTGAACGCGCGCGGAAGGGTCGATCACGCCTGGTGGGCTCCTCTGGAGTGCGGGAGGGCGGCTGAGAGAATCGACGCGGGCGGCCGCGTGAACCGGTGATGGAGTATAGCCGCCCTCACCCGGGGGCCGGACCTTGGGCACCCGCGAAGCACGCGCGCGCGCCTCGGCAGCAGCGCCCGAGGCCCATCGGAGCACCCAGCCTCGCGGATGTCAGCGGCCCCGGACGCGTCGCCGGAGCACGGCCGACACCACCCCGAGCGCCGCGCCCAGGGCGAGTGCACCGCGCCAGTCGAGGAGCGCCCAGCCGTCGCCATCCACCGTCCGCGCGATCACGACCAGCGCCCCGCTCTGGCGGCCGAACGTGACGTGGTTGGCGACAACGCTGCGCGCGCCGCTCTGCTCGAGCGTGACGTCGCGCGCGATCACCCCCTGCACAAAGCCCTTCCGGACGCGAATGTCGCGGGCAACCGCTCCGCCGATGACACCACTGTCAACCGTCACGTGCTGGGCCCGGACTCCGCCGATGGCGCCCTGGGTCACCACGATGTCGTCAGCCCGGCCGCTCCCCAGCGCGCCCTGGTGGACGGCGATGGAATGTGCCCGCGCAGATGCGATGCTGCCGCCCGTCAGCTCGATCCGCTCGGCCTCCATGGTCTGGCCCCGGGCGTCGCGAGGCGCGTCCCCGCCTGTACTGTCCGGCGCACTCGTCTCGTCCGTCATCACATCACTCCCGTTCCGCCCGCCCAGGGCGGCTCTCATGGACTGTCAGCCTACCCCCGGCCCGGACCGCGCGCGTCGTCGCAATGACGGACGATGCCCGGTAGGCTGATACGCATGTCCCTCCGCGTTCCCGCGTTCCGTTTGGCTGCCACGCTGGCCATGCTGGTCCTTGCGGGCGTTGTCATCCTGATCGTCCTGCAAGCCGTCTCCCCACGCAATGGCACCGGCTCAGTGCCTGGGATCGCCGGCGCGGCGTCGGCGCCGACTGCCAGCCCCATGCCCGCTGCGGTCGGCAGTTCCACGGTCGGGGGCACGGGGTCCGATGCGCCGGCCGGCTCCGCTTCTGGCCCGGCCGGCTCCGCGGCGGCGGCATCGGCCCCGGCCGTCGCACCGTCTGCGAGCGCTCCTGCCGAATCGCCGGCCGGCCCGGTCCAGACCGGGATCGCCTCCCCGTCGCCGGCAGGCCCGGCCCAGACTGGCAACCCGGCACCGTCGAGCGCGGCATCACCGCTGCCGACCCCGGCGGCATCGCCTGTCCCCACGCTGGTGCCGGCGCCACTCACCGGTGTGCTGGTGACGCCCAGTGTGGCAGCCCGTCGCGTCATCGCCGTGATGATCGACGACCTCTCGCCGGCCCGGCCGCAGTCCGGGTTCTCGGCCGCCGGAGTCGTCTGGCAGGCGCCGGCGGAAGGGGGCATCCCGCGCTACATGCTGCTGTTCCAGGACGCCGTGCCCGCCGACGTGGGGCCCATCCGGAGCGCCCGCTACTACTTCATCGGCTGGGCAGCGGAATGGCGGGCCGCCTACACCCATGCCGGTGGCTCTCCACAGGCGCTCCGCGCTCTACGCGATCAGGGCCGCGGACAACTGGTCTACAACGTGGAAGAGTTCACCTTCGGGAAGCCCTACTTCTGGCGGATCACGACGCGGTTCGCCCCCCACAACCTCTACACGAACGGAGAGCTTCTGCGGCAGCTGGCCGACCGCGTGGGCGCCGGTCCAGCCACCGCTCCGCAGTCGCCTGCCTGGAGATTCCGTCCGGCAGCTCCTCTTGCCGACCGCCCGACTGGCGGTTCCATCGAAGCCTGGTACCTCGCGAACCACGTCCGCTACACGTACGACCGCGCGACGAACACCTACGCTCGGTGGGTCAGCCCCGGCGTCCCGCAAGTGGATGCCGCCACGGGGCAGCGCGTCGCCCCCACGAACGTCGTGATCATGTTCGTGCAGTTCGGGCCGCTCAACGACTCGCACCCCGAGAAGGGCCGGCTGGAGGCCGAATTCATCGGCAGCGGCAAGGCCTACGTGGCGACCAATGGGCGGACCGTTTCCGCCAGGTGGACCAAGACCTCGCTGACGTCGCCCACCCTGTTCCTGGACGCAAAGGGCCGGCAGATCGCCCTGACACCGGGACAGACGTTCGTCCAGGTCATGCCTGTCGGGGCACACGTCGTGATTGCGCACGGCACGACGCCGTGAGTAGATCACCGGACGCGGGGCAGACCCAGGATCACGGCCGGCTAACGCCGACCTTCGCGTAGACGCCACGCGTCTCCCGCGCAACGTCTGCCCACGACCTGCGGCCGGGGCCGCGACCACCGGCGGCCTCCCGCGCCGCTGCGACGAGCCGGCGATGGACCGGCTCATCCGCCCAGGCCGCACGCATCGCGGCGGCAAGTCGATCTGCGTCGCGTGGCTCGGCGAGGATCCCCGCGCGGCCCACCACCTCCGGGAGGGCACCGACCGTGGTCCCCACTACGGGCGTGCCCATCGCGAGCGCGTCGAGCGCGCCAAGGCCTGCCATGTCGCTGAGTGCAGGGACAAGAACGGCGCGGGCGCCGGCGACCAGGGCGGCAAGGGTCGCGCTTGGGAGTGGCGGCGCATAGCTCAAGAGGTCTCCCGTTCCCTCTCGCGCGGCCGCGCGCCCAAGCGCGGCGCGGTCGTCCGGGGTGGCGCCGACCAGCAGGACGTGGGGCGGCCACGGCGCGGGCGTGCGGCCGCGCGGTGGCGCCTCCGACGCCATGATCTTGAGGGCGCGCAGCAGCGTTGCGAGATCCTGGCGGGCGTCGTAGCGCCCGGTGTAGAGGAAGTAGCGGTCGGGGACACCGCGCAACCGGCGCTCCTCGGCCGCGGATGCGACGGCCGCGGGATCGGGCGCGGCGGCAGCGTCCGTGAAGGCCTGCCGGGCCGCGAGCGGCACCACGGTCAACCGGTCGGCACGGACGTGGAGCAGGCGGCGCGCGGCCGTAGCGGCTGCGGCGGAGGGAACGATGACAGCTGCCGCCGCTTGCAGGATCCGTGCCCGGAGCCGCTGTCCGAACCGCGCGGTGGGG
>JANPDJ010000298.1:0-1696 GCA_031431395.1 Chloroflexota bacterium
GACGAGGGCATGGGCGACGGAGTCCCGGACTGGCCCCTCGTCCTGGACCTGGCTCGACGCGGTGAAGACGTCGGCATGGACTCGCTGTGGGTCATCGATCACCTGGTTCTCGGCAACGCTGAGCGCCCGGTCTACGGGCTCCACGAGGCGATCACGATCCTCTCCGCGCTGGCTGCCTCCACGACCCGCGCGGAACTGGGCACGCTGGTCCTTGCGACCTCGTTCCGGGCCCCGGCCGTGCTTGCCAAGATGGCCGCCACCATCGACCGGATCTCCGGCCAGCGGCTCATCCTCGGCCTGGGATGTGGCTGGCACCAGCCGGAATACGACCAGTTCGGCTTCCCGTTCGATCATCGCGTGGGCCGGTTCGAGGAGGCGATGGCCATCATCGAGCCGCTCCTGGCGTCCGAAACCGTGACGTACCGCGGCGCGTTCTACCAGGTCGAAGAGTGCCTGCTGCTCCCGCCCCCGGCACGGCCGATCCCGGTCCTGATCGCCGGCAAGGGCGAACGGATGCTGTCGCTCGTCGCGCGACACGCCCAGCTCTGGAACGCGGCATGGTTCGGGCGACCGAACGCCCGCAATCGCGCGCGCGTCTCCGACCTCCACCGTGCCTTCGAGGCCGCCGGTCGCGACCCGGCCACGCTCGAGATCACCGTGGGCGTGGAGATCGACAACGGCGATCCGTCGGATCGGACGGGTGCTGGAGAGCACCTGCCCCCGGATGCGACCGCCATCGCGGACGCGCTGTCCGCGTGGGCCGAGGAGGGCGTGGGCCACGTCCAGCTCAATGCGGGTCCCACGGACGCCCGTCTCGTGGATCTGTACGGCGAATCCGTCGCGCGCTTCCGCGCCCGCTGACGAGTTCAGCCGGTCTCGAAGGACCGCTTCGACAGGCCGTAGGCATACCCCTCGATCCGCGTCGTCGGTGGGGCATCGGGTCGTGCCGCCGCCCCCAGGGTGACGAACAGCGGCGCGAAATGCTCCACCGTGGGATGCGCCCAGGGCATGCCGGGCGCCTTGGCGCGGAAGTCGAACAGCGCGTCGAGGTCGCCACGCTCCAGGGCCTCGGCTGCCCACCGGTCGAAGTCGATGGACCACTGCGGCGCGCCGGGTTTCCCAATGAAGTACTCGGCGATGAACGGCAGGCCGTGCGTCAGGAAGCCGCTGCCCACGATGAGCACGCCTTCGTCGCGCAGTGGCGCGAGGCGTTGGCCCACCGCGAAGAGGTGTTGGGGATCGAGGTCCGGCATGGAGAGCTGGAGCACGGGAATGTCCGCCTGCGGATACATCGCCTTCAGCGGGACCCAGGCGCCGTGGTCCAGGCCGCGCCTGGGGCGGTCGAGGACCGGATCGCTGGCCGGCATCAGGGCCTTCACCTTCGCGGCGAGTTCGGGCGCGCCGGGCGCGTCGTACGTCATCTCGTAGTAGTGCTGCGGGAACCCGTAGAAGTCGTAGACCAGCGGGACGCGGGTGGTTGCGCTGATCGCCATGGGTGCGGTCTGCCAGTGGGCGCTCACGATGAGAATCGCGGATGGCATGCGCAGGGCGCCCGCCCAGGCCCGGAACTGGTCGATCCACGCCCGGTCCTCTAGAAGCGGCGGGGCACCATGCCCCAGATAGAGCGCGGGCATCGGCCGTTCGATACCGGACGTCCCGGGGTCGGGGAGCGGAAGCGGGCGAGGGGCGGCGCTGG
>JANPDJ010000299.1:0-7341 GCA_031431395.1 Chloroflexota bacterium
TCCACGACCGGGCCGCTCATCACGCTGCCGGGCGGGGTGCTCGCACAGCCGTTTGAGCACTGGAAGGCCTACGACGACCCATCGGTGGGCCACCCCCGGGCGTTGTTCCGCTTCTCGCTCGACCGGGGAGCGACGTGGCCCGAGGAAGCCGTGGTGGCGACGGATCCGGCCAACCGCCTCTACTACTGGGACCAGCGCCTCGCCGTTCACCCGGATACGGGCCGGCTGGTCGCAATGTTCTGGACGTTCGACCGGGAGGCGAACCACGACGTCCCGATCCACATCGGGTGGGGCTCGCCGGACGGCCGTTCGTGGACCCAGCCGCAACCCACGAGCCTCGACGGCCAGCATTGCCAGCCCGTCGCGCTCGGTGGCGACGTGATTGCGGCCGCCTACTCCCACCGGCGCAATCCGCCGGGAATCCGGCTGGCACTGAGCCCCGATTTCGGCAGTACCTGGTCCAGCACGAACGAGATCGAGGTCTACGGCTCCGGCGCAGGCGACGAGCCGAACGCCACGGGCGCCGAATCGGGCAAGGACTACTGGAACGCGATGGGCGCGTGGCAGTTCGGTCATCCGCGGGCGATCGCGCTGCCCAACGGCCAGGTGTTCGTGGTCTTCTATGCGGGCGAAGGGTCAACGCGAAGTGCGCGCTGGGCGCGCGTGGAGGTCTGACGGTGCGCATCACATCGATCGAGTCGCGGATCCTGGGCTACGACATCGCGGAAGCCTGGCTGCCGGAGGGCCCTCCGGAGGGAATCTCGTCTACCTGGTACCAGTACAGCTTCGACACCTTCCACACCGACGAAGGCATCGATGGCTACACGATGCAGAACTCCAACCTGGAAGACGGCGCGGACATGGGCAGCGTGCTGCACTCGGTGTACGCGCCCCAGCTCATCGGTGAGGATCCGCTCCGGGGCGAGGCGCTCTGGCACAAGCTGCGCCGGCTGAACCGCCACGCCTACAACCTGTCGGACGGCGTCGCGGGCTCCATCGACGTCGCCCTGTGGGACATCCGCGGCAAGGTCGCCAACATGCCGATCGCGGTGATGCTGGGCCTCGCGCGCGACAAGGTGCCTGCATACGCCACCGCGCGCACCCAGAACCCGACGCCCGAGATGGTGTTCAAGGAAGCGCAACTCCGGCGGTCGGAGGGGTACCACGGGTTCAAGATCCAGTTCTGGGACGGCCTGAAGCGCGATATCCCGCGGTACCGCGCGGCGCGCGAGGCGGTTGGTCCGGACTACCCGTTGATGCAGGACGCGGCGGGCATGTACTCGTTCGCGGAGGCCCTGGCGGCGGGTAAGGTGCTGGGCGAGCTTGGCTACGAATGGTTCGAGGAACCTATCCCGGACCGGAACACGATGCTGTTGCAGCGCCTCACAAACGAGCTCTCGGTGCCCATCCTCGCCGGCGAGACGCTCCGGGTTCACGAGTTGGCGGAGCAGATGCGACTCGGCGCGTTCGACATCGCGCGCGGCGACGTGCATCTCAAGGAGGGGATCACCGGGTTGCACAAGGCCGTCGGCATGGCCGATCTGCTGGGCTTCGACCTGGAGGTCCACGGCGTCGCTCAGCCGCTCCTCGAAGCGGCGAACCTGCACGTCTCGCTCGCCCAGACCAACGGTCGCTGGGTGGAGACGTTCAACCCGCTCTACGGGCTGGGGGTGAAGGGCGACGCATTGAAGATCGACGCCGAGGGATACAAGCACCTGCCGAAGGGGCCGGGTCTCGGTGTCGAACTGGACTGGGACTGGATCGACAACGTGACGCAGCGGGTCATCAGGACGCCGGCGAAGTAGCGGCACCATCGGGACGCGGAGGCTCGCCATGCTGATCCTGCGGGGAGTTCGGGTTGTCGATGGCCGTGGCGTTCGGGCAGAACGAGCCGACGTTGCCGTCGAGGCCGGCCGAATCAGCCGGATCTCCGCGACGCGGATCGCCGCTCCGGGCGCCGAGGTCCTTGACCTGACGGGCCGGACGATCTGCCCGGGACTGATGAACGCCCACGCGCACATCTGCCTCGACGGCACGAGCCCGGATCCCGAGGCCGTCCTGCGCACGGAGACCCCCGCCGAGAATGCGGTCCGCTCGGCGGCCCGCCTGCGTCGGGCCCTCGCCTCCGGCGTGACGGCGATTCGTGACGTGGGGGCGCCCTGGGGCGTCGATATCGCCCTGAAGCGCATGGTGGACCGGGGTGAGATTCCCGGGCCGCGGATGATCACCGCCGGGCGGAACATCTGCATGACCGGCGGTCACGGCAACTGGATGGGCCTCGAAGCCGACGGCGTCGACGGCCTGCGGCAGGCGGCTCGCTCGCAGATCAAGGCAGGGGCCACAGCCATCAAGCTGATGTCGACCGGCGGCATGATGACCCCGAACCAGGTCGCCGGGGCGCCGCAGCTCACCGTCGAGGAGATGGCCGCTGCCTGTGAAGAGGCGCACAAGGCCGGCTTCCCGGCGACCGCCCACGCCGAGAGCGACGAAGGCGTCCGCAATGCCGTTCTGGCCGGCTGTGATTCCATTGAGCACGGCCACGGCACCACGGTGGAAACGCTCCAGCTGATGCTGGACCGGGGAACGGCCCTGGTGCCGACCATCCTCTCGGACCGGCGGATCATCGAAGCACCGCCGGGCTCCGGGATTCCGCAGTTCGTCATCGACAAGTGCGTCCCGCTGGGTGACGCGCTCATCGAGACCCTCCACAACGCGTTCCGGATGGGCGTGACGATCGCCGCCGGCAACGACGGGGGAGCGCCGCTCGTCGATGTCGGCGAGATGGCACAGGAGCTGGAGCTGTACGTGAAGCACGGGCTCAGTCCGCAGAAGGCGCTTGAAGCCGGCACGATCAACACGGGGCGCCTGTTCCGGATGGCGGACGTGGGCTATCTCGAGGAGGGCTGGCACGCCGATCTGCTGGTTCTGGCGGGAAACCCGCTGGACGACATCCGGGCACTCCAAAGCCCGCAGATGGTCTTCAAGGCCGGACGGCTCGTGGAGCCGTGGGCGGCGATGTCGCCCGGCGCGGGTCAGACGTGAGGATCCTTGCGCACGGGATCATCTCGGCTGCCGAGCCGGGAACCGCGCGTGCCGTCGCCAAGCAGGCGCACATGGCGGCGTACCCGGATGGCGAGATCCTCGTCACCTATCGGATCGGGGCCTCGTCCGATTCGGAGCGTGGCAATGCGGAGGTCCGGCGCTCCCGGGATGGCGGACGAACCTGGAGCGCGCCGGAAACGCCGTGGCCGACGTCATTCGACGGGCGACGCGGGACGATCTACGTCTCGTCGTTCACGATCCTGCGCGGCGAGCATCTCCTCGCGTGCGCGCTGTGGGTCGATCGCGAGGCCGTGCCTGGCGCCCCGATCTTCAGCCCGGAGACGGAGGGCTGCCTGCCGATGAAGATCCTTCTCGCCGACTCGCGGGATCGCGGCCGGACGTGGACGCCCTGGCGCGAGGTGCGCATGCCGGCCGATGTCGGGCCGCCCTCGCTGACCTCCCCGGTCCGGCGGCTCGCGAGCGGCCGGCTGCTGCTCAGCGTCGAGACGAACAAGGAGTACACGGATCGCGGCCGGTGGTTCCAGCGTGTCGTCTACCTCTATTCCTCCGACGAGGGCGCCACATGGACCGCGCCGGTGACCGTGTGCGAGGACCCCACCGGGCGCATCCGAAACTGGGACCAGCGCGTGAACGTCGCCGCGGACGGGCGGCTCGCTTCCTTCACGTGGACCTACGACTCGGACACGGTCACGTACCAGGACATCCACCGGCGAATCTCGTCGGACGAAGGGCTGACCTGGTCCGCGCCCGCGCCGCTGGGCATCACCGACCAGGCCGGCCATCCCGCGATCCTTTCCGACGGCCGCGTCGTCCTGCCGTGGGTGGATCATTTCCGGAGCTACTCACTGCGAGCGCGGCTCGCGGCCTCCATCGACGCGCCGTTCGACCCGGCGACCGAGGTTGTGCTCCACCAGGCCCCGGCGGCCAGCCCGGGCGAGGGCGGCGACAGCGGCGAGGCGCTGCTGGCCATGTCGAGCTGGACCTTCGGGTCGTCATTTGCGCTCCCGCTGGCCGAGGGCAGCGTGCTGATCTGCGCGTATGTCGGTACCACGGATGCGGCGATCGGCATCGAGTGGTGGCGCCTGGACCCGAACGCCTGAGGCATCACCCGGCGAGGGGATCCCCGCGACGTGATTCCGTCAGGCATTCCCCGGGTGACTGGTAGCTGGCGCCCGGGCTGGTTCGGCCGTCGCCTGGTCGTGGGGTGACTGGTATCCGCCCGACGGGCCCCCAGGACCCCGTGATTGCGGCGGCCAGCGAGGGATCCACGCACGAATTGACACCGAAGGGGAGTGCCCCGATGGCGGTGGGACACCTACCAGTCGTGGCTTGACTGGGTGACGCCGGTGGACCCGCCAGTCCGCGCGGCGCCCGCGTCCCTCAGCCGGGAGTTTGCCGCGCCGCCGGGTTGACGATGTTCTTCGGGCGCTCGCCGGAGATGTAGCGGTAGGCCTCCTCGGCCGCGTAGCGTGCGAGGTCCACCCGTGCCTCGATCGAATACCACGCCAGGTGCGGCGTGAGCAGCACGTTCGGGCGAGCGAAGATCGGCCGCGAGAGGTCCGGGGCCGGCTCGTCTTCCAGCACGTCGAGGCCAACGGCCGCAACCCGGCCGGATTCGAGCGCCGCGTCCAGCGCGTCGATGTCGATCAGGCCGCCGCGCGAGGTGTTGACGAGCACGAACCCGTCCTTGACCGTGGCCAACCGGTCGGCCGAGACGAGGTGGCGTGTCTCGGCCGTGAGCGGGGAGTGGAGCGTGACGGCGTCCGACGTTGAGAACAGTTCGTCGAGCCCAACCGGCGTAGCCCCGGCGGCGCGAACGGCATCCGCCGGCAGGAGCGGGTCGTACGCCACCACCTCCCATCCAAAGCCGAGCGCACGCGCGGCAACGGCCCGGCCGATCCGGCCGAAGCCCACCACGCCCAGCCGCCGGCCGCGCGTGCGATGGACGGGCGGCGTGATCGGCGGGTTCACCCATTTCCCGGCGTGCCACACCTCCTCGAGCTCGAACAGGCGGCGCCACGCCGACATGAGGAGCAGTACGGTGTGGTCCGCAACTTCGTCAACGCAGTAGTCGGGCACGTTCGCGACCCAGATCCCGCCCGCAGTCGCGGCCGCCACGTCGATGATGTCGTAGCCGATGCCGGCGCGGATGAGCAGGCCGGTGGCCCGCAAGGTAGCGATCTCCGGGGCGCGCATCGGGCGCACGCCGACGATCGCGGCCGGCGCATCGGCAACAGCCGCTGCGATCCCGGCAGCGTCCGTACCCTCGGGCACCACGTCAACGGTCACCCCGCGGGCGCGGAGCAACTCGATGCCCGGCGCAAGGAGCCCGGCCGAATCCGTGATCACGACGCGCTGTTCGATGCCGTTAGCCATGCCATCCTCCATCGCCGGTCCACCGGCGGTCATCACGCATCATCGCGGCCCCGCCTTCCTTGACGGGTGTGCCGGGCCACTCGTAGATTGTCCGACAATGTACGGCGAGGACTCCCCGCTCTGCTCCGTCCCACTCCGCTCCGCTTCGTGAGTGCCGCACGTCCGCTTGGACGATCCGCGGAACTGGCCGCCCGCGCTGCCCGTGTCATTCCCGGCGGCGTTTCGTCCAGCCTCCGGGCGATGGATCCGCCCCGCGTGTTCGTCCGGGCGCAGGGTCAGAAGGTCTGGGACGCGGACGGCAACGAGTACATCGACTACAACAACGCATTCGGGCCCATCATTCTCGGGCATGCGCATCCCGCCGTGGAGCGCCGGGTCCACGAGACACTTCAGCAGGTTGACATCCTGGGAATCGGGGCCACGGAGCTGGAGATCCGCCTGGCGGAGCGGATCCAGGGCCACGTGCCGTCCATGGAGAAGGTGCTCTTCTGCAGCAGCGGCTCGGAGGCCACGTACCACGCCATCCGCGTGAGCCGTGCGGCCACCGGCCGCCGCGTGCTTGTCAAGTTCCAGGGCGGCTATCACGGCTGGCATGACTACGTGGCGGCAAACGTGATCAGTCGGCCGGACCGGCTGGGCGGGATGGACCCCATCTCCGCGGGCATGCTCCCGGACGCCATACAGAACCTCGTCGTCCTGCGCTTCAACGACGTCGCGCAGCTCGAGGAGACCATGGCCCGGCGTGGCCACGAGATCGCTGCGGTCATCGTCGAACCGGTGATGCACACGATCGGCTGCGTGGTGCCGTCGCAGGCGTTCATGGACGCTCTGCGGCGCACGACCGCGGAGCAGGGGAGCGTGCTCATCTTCGACGAAGTCGTGACCGGTTTCCGACACCATCTGGGCGGCTACCAGGCCATCTGCGGCATTCGCCCGGATCTCACCACGTTCGCCAAGGCGATGGCCAACGGCTACCCGGTCGCGGCACTCGGTGGCCGTGCGGACCTGATGGACCGCTTCAACACGCGGAGCGGCGGCGACGTGATGTTCGGCGGCACGTACAACGGGCACGCGTTGGGCGTGTCGGCCGCCCTGGCGACCCTCGACATCCTGGAGGCCGATGACGGGGCGATCCACCGCCGGATCTACGCCCTCGGCGCCAGGATGCGGTCCGGGCTACTGGAGATCACGGAGCGGCTGGGTCTGACAGCCCGGCCCACCAGTTTCGGGTCCGTGTGGGTCTGCTACTTCACGGACCGGGAGGTCCGCGACTTCGACGACGCCCTCACCAACGACGCGGCGCTCTATGTCGCGTTCCACCAGGGCCTCATCGAGCGTGGATTCCTCACGGTGCCGATCAATCTCAAGCGCAACCACATCACCGCGGCGCACACGGACGAGGACATCGCGCGGACGCTCCAGGCGGCCGAGGACACCCTTGCGGATCTGGCCGCACGCCGCGTCCGGCCGGGGCGCGCGCCGTCGCGGAGCGGCGAGGCATCGGAAACCGACGCCGCCGAGGGTGCCGAGCGCGCAATCGCACCCACACCCAGGCAGCCGCAACCCGTCTAGCACCAGTCGGAGGGAACCAGGTGGTCAGCAAGCACGAGGCGCCGACGGGCGCCCCATCGGTCGCACGTCCGCGGGTTGTCGTGTTCGACCCGGTCACGTGGAGCATCCCGGACTGGTCGTACGAGGTGGAGCGGAGTCTCCTCGAGAGGCGCGGCGTGGACCTCGTCGTGCCGGCCAGCATGGCCGAGTCGGAGGCGGCGATCCGTGACGCCGATGTCGTCATCGCGTGCGCGATCCGCGGCCGGGTCGAGGCGGAACACATGGCGACGATGAAGCGTGCCGTCGGCATTGTCTGCTACAGCATCGGCATGAACCAGGTGGACCACGCGG
>JANPDJ010000300.1:0-14937 GCA_031431395.1 Chloroflexota bacterium
CCAGGCGGCCGGTCTGGCCGACCAGCTTCTCGATGTCTTCCTTGTTCGTGACGCCCGGGAGTTCGACGACGACCCGATCCGAGCCCTGGGTCTGAACGACCGGCTCCGAAACGCCCGTGGAGTTCACGCGGCGCTCGATGATGTCGCGGATGGTGGCGAGGTCGCCGGGACCGGGATTGCGCCCGTCCTTGGGCAATGCCTGGTACTCCACCCGGAAGCCGCCCTGGAGGTCCAGGCCGAGCTTCGTCTCGACGACGCGCGATCCGCCGGCGGGGTCGCCGAAGGCAGGCAGCTTGAGTCCGGGCCAGAAGTCCAGGACCAGCGCTGCCAGGCCGATGATGAGGATCAGGTAGGGGGCGGCTCGGCGCATTGAGGCGGGATGATACCAGCCCATCCCGGAAGCATTCGGCGGTGGAGACAGTTCAGGACGAGGGTGTGTCGAGGACCGCCCTGATCCGGGCCGCCAGCGCGGGGCCAATGCCCGGGACGGCGGCAAGCTGCTCCACCGGCGCTTCCCGCACACGCTTGACCGAACCGAAGACACGCAGGAGTGCCTGCCGTCGCTTCGGGCCGACGCCCGGAAGGTCGTCGAAGGCCGACTTCATTGTCCGTTTCGCACGCAGGTCGCGGTGGTAGGTGATCGCGAACCGGTGTGCCTCGTCCCGCAGTCGCTGGACGAGATAGAGCGCAGTGGACGACGGCGGCAGCAGGATCGGTTCGCTTCGCCCGGGCAGGAACAGTTCCTCACGCTGCTTTGCGAGGCCCGCCAGCGGCAGATCGTGGAAGCCCATCGCATCGAGGACTTCCTTCGCCGCACTGACCTGGCCCTTGCCGCCATCGATGAGCACGAGATCCGGCAGCCGCCAGCGGAGTTCCTCCGCGCTCCCCTCCTCGCCCTGGCGCGCACGGTGGAAACGGCGGCGAAGGACTTCCTGGTGGCTGGCGACATCGTTCGGACCCTGGACCGTCCGGACGCGGAACCGGCGGTACTCGCTCTTGCGGGGCCGGCCGTCCTCGAAGACGACCATGCTGCCCACGGTCTCACTACCCTGGAAGTTGCTGATGTCGTAGCACTCGATCCGCATCGGGGTCGCGGGCAGCGCGAGAGCCTCCGCGAGCCCCTCGAGCGCGTCGCGCGTGCGGCCTTCGTCGGCCAGCCACCGCGCGTGCTCCCGTCGGAGCGTCTCGGCCGCGTTGCGGTGCGCGAGTTCCATGAGTTCCCGCTTCTCGCCTCGTCGCGGCACCCGGAAGCGCACCGGTCCGCCTCGGCGGGCGGCGAGGAATGTCTCCAGGTCGGCCGAGTCGGGGATCTCCACCGGCAGCAGGATCTGCGGCGGCACAGAGGTTGCGCGGGCGTAGAACTGCTCGATGAAGCTGCGCAGGACCTCGTCGTCGGGAGCATCGGCGGCTGCGTCAAGCAGGAACACGTCGCGCCCGGTGAGCTTGCCGTTGCGGACGGCGAACAGCTGGACGCCGGCTTCATTGTCCTGGCGGGCAAGGCCGACGACGTCCAGTTCCGTTCGGGCGAAGGCCGCCATCTTCTGCGATTCCATCGTCCGCTCGATCGCGCGGACCTTGTCGCGGAGTGCGCCGGCGCGCTCGAACTCGAGCCGATCGGCAGCCTGCTCCATCTGCCGCTGCAGTGTCCGGACCACGGCTTCCTGGCGGCCCTCGAGGAAGGCTTCAACCTGCGTGATGTCCGCCCGGTAGGTCGCGCGATCGATGGCCTCGATGCAGGGCCCCTGGCACCGCTTGATGTGGTACAGGAGGCAGGGCCGCTGGAGCGCGCGCTCGCCCGACCGGATGTCGATCGTGCACGTGCGAAACGGGAAGAGCCCCCGGATCAGGTTCATCGATTCGTCGACGCTGCTGGCCGAGGCGTACGGCCCGAAGTACCGGCTGCCGTCGTTCGCGAGCTTGCGTGTGCGCTCGATCCTCGGGAAGTCGTCCGCCATCGTGATCTTGATGTACGGGTAGCTCTTGTCGTCCTTCAGGCGGACGTTGAAACGCGGCTTGTACCGCTTGATGAGGGTGTTCTCCAGCAGCAGCGCTTCGCTGACCGAATCGACGATCGTGTAGTCCACGCCGGCCACCCGGTCGATCACGGACCGGATCCGGTGCCCGTCGGTCGGACCCGACTGCTTCTGCCAGTAGCTGCGGACCCGGCTGCGAAGGTTCTGCGCTTTGCCGACGTAGACGACCTCGCCGCGATCGTCCTTCATGAGGTACACGCCGGGCCGATCGGGCAGGTTCAGGAGGGTCGTCTCGAGTTCAGGCGTCATTCCTCGAAAGTGTAGGCGGCGGGTCATGGCGGTCTCCGGATGTCGCCCGGAAGGTGCGCCCGAGATGGGTCGCCGATGAGAGCTGGGTGAGTCAGCGTCAAGCGGCCGATGAGTGCCGGGTGAGGGGGCCCGTGGACACTCGTGACGTGGAGATGCATCCGTCGGTCCAAGAACGGCTGGCGCGCCTCGCACCGGACCAGCGTGCCGCGGCCACGGCGCCTCCGGGGCCCGTCCTGTGCGTTGCACCAGCCGGCAGCGGCAAGACCACGACACTCGTCGCGCGGATTGCCTGGCTCGTTGCATCCGGCACGCCACCGGGGGAGATCTGCGCCGTCACGTTCAACAAGCGCGCGGCAGAGGAGCTGGGCGAACGGCTATCAGCGGCGCTGGAACCGCTGGGAGTCCCGCCCGCCGGCGTACGCGTGCGCACCTTCCATGCCCTCGGCCGGGAGATCCTGCAGGCGGCCGGCCGTGCCGTGGAGCCCCTCGTCGACCGGGGCCCCATGCTCCGGCGACTGTTCCCCATGGCGGACCGCGCACGCCTCCGGCAGATGGATGATGGAATCAGCCGGCTGAAGCTTGATCGCGGGCTCCGGCTGGAAGACGTCGCCGCAACACCCGTCGATGACCCCATGGTCCAGGCGTTCGCCACGTATGAGGCTGCGGTGCGCGACACCGGCGGCGTGGACTTCGACGACCTCGTCGCGCGAGCACTGACGGTGCTCGAGGCTTCACCTCCGGACCTTGCCCAGTGGCGCGCGGCCTGCAGCCAGCTGCTCGTGGACGAGGTCCAGGACGTGGACCGCACGCAACTCCGCCTTGCGCTCCTGCTCGCTGCGCCGGCTCACCGGATCTTTCTCGTCGGTGACGACGACCAGTCGATCTACGGCTGGCGGCTGGCCGATGTCCGGCCCGTGCTGGCACTCGATTCCGCGTTGCCGGGCCTCCGGCGGATCGACCTGGTCACCAACTACCGCTGCCCGAGGCCGGTAGTCCACCGCGCCGTCCGGTTGATCGAGACGAACCAGGAACGATTCCGCAAGGAAGTGCGTGCCGGCCCCGCGTCCGAGGGGATGCTGGTGCTGGCGCCGGATTCGGGCGACGGGGAGACCGCGTTGCGCCGGATCCTCTCGGCTCCGCTGCCCGGGGGGAAGACGCGCGCGATCCTCGCCCGGACCAACCGCGAACTCATGCTGCCGCTCGCCCTCGCGCTCGAGTTGTCGTTGCCCGTGCGAGCCACGGCGCACCTGCTGCTCGAAGAACCCGTTTTGGACGATCTCCTCGATGAGGTTGCCCGTCCTGCGCCCACGGAGGGTCCGCTCCTTCTGCGCCTCGCTGCGCTCCGAGATCGCGAAGTAGCCAAGGATCCTCCGTCCGATTCCGACGCAGCGAGTCCGCGCGAGGTCGCCGACGCGCTCCTGGGATGGGCGGCCGGGCATGTGTGGGATGACGCTCCCACCTTCGTCGCCCGAATCCGCAAAGCTCGGGCGAGGCTCGCGGAGCTTCGCTCGGACGACGCGCCGCTGATCCTCGCCACAGTGCACGGGACGAAGGGCCTCGAATTCGACGAAGTGGCCGTTATCGGGCTCGACGAACGCCGCTTCCCGAGCGAGCGGGCCCTCTCGGAGGCCGATGATCCGGTCCGGGCGCTGGAGGAGGAACGCCGCCTGGCGTACGTCGCGTGGACCCGCGCCAGGCGCATGCTCACGCTGGTCTACAACCCGCTGCGGCCGTCGACGTTTCTCCTCGAAGCGTTTTCGCGGGAGGAGCTGGGGCTTCCGATTGGTGCGGGCACGGAAGGCCTTTCGCCGCGCCGGGCGGGCCGCGCAGCGGGCGGCCTCAGAAGTCGCCGCTCGCCTCCCGGCGGGCCAGCAATCTCAGCAGGCGATCCACCGCGTCCAGCAAAGGCTCGGTGAGGCCCTGGGGCAGGACGTCGCGAATGGAGTCGCGGGGCCCATATGCCGCGCGGATGCGCATCGCGGTTCCGCGCAGGTCACGCACGTCGTCGTCTCGAAGCAGGTCCGGGAGGGGTTCGAAGTACGTGGACCAGCGCACGGAACCCCGCTCGCGGGCACCCGCCAGCAGGCGATCGGCGGCGCGCGCCGCGAGGAGAGCCGCGTCGTCGATCTCGGGGCGTTCGTGCCGCGCGGGACCCGGACGCCGGCTCTGCGGGCCCGAGGCATTCACGCGAGCGGTCCGTCAGGCGTCGAGACGCGAACTGGCGACCATCGGGCTGGTGCCCAGCTGCGTGATCGACAGCGGCAGGCGCTTGCGCTCGGAGCCGTCGATCAGGATTCGAACGGAGTAGTCGCCCGGCAGTGGGAAGGAGAGGTTCCACAGGTCCACGGCGAACGTCAGCACGGTGTCGCGCCCGTCGTTCTCGCCGTGGGCAACGATGTTCGCCGTCCCGGAGGTCATCTCGCGGCCCACCTGGTCAAGCAGGACGAACCGGATCACGTGTTCGTCGCGCAGTTCCGGGGTCGTCACCGTCAAGCCGATGACCAATGCAAGGTGCGGATGGATCAGCGGGAACGTCTGGCCGCCGATCCGGTCGACGCCGCCGCCGAGGATGCTGAACTTGGCGCCGGGACGTGCGTCGGCAGCGTCCGCGAGGAACGCGAATGCGATATCGGGCATCTGCCTATGCTACCCGCCGCCGCAGCCCGCCCGGGTACGGCCGCCCATCAGCCTTCCGCGCCGACCTGGGCCGCCGCGCGTGCTCGTTTGCGCGTGGGACCGATTCGCGGGACCTCCACGGCGATCGGGGCAGGTCGCCCGCGACCCGCCTCCTCGGCGAACGAGACGTCCGTGAGCGGCACCAGCGGCTCACCCCGGAGCACCCGCGCGAGATACTCGGCCGTCGCGGACCCTTCGACGGCCGCGATCTGCTCCGGTGTTCCGATTGCCACCACCTCGCCGCCTCGGGTCCCGCCCTCCGGGCCCAGGTCCACGATCCAGTCCGCCGTCTTGATGACGTCGAGGTTGTGCTCGATCACGAGCACCGTGTTGCCGGTCTCCACCAGCCGGTGCAGGACCTGCAGCAGCTTCTCCACGTCGGCGAAGTGCAGGCCGGTCGTGGGCTCGTCCAGGACGTACAGCGTCCGGCCAGTGGCGCGCCGGGAGAGTTCCGTGGCCAGCTTCACGCGCTGCGCCTCGCCGCCGGACAGCGTCGTGGCCGGCTGGCCGAGGTGGACGTATCCCAGCCCCACTTCGAAGAGCGTCTGCAACTTGGTCCGGACGGTTGGCACCGGGCCGAAGAAGGCCAGCGCCTCTTCGATGGTCATCTCGAGGACGTCCGCGATGGAGCGGCCCTTGTAGTGGATCTCCAGGGCCTCGCGGTTGTAGCGCTTGCCGCCGCAGACCTCGCACGGCACGTAGACGTCCGGCAGGAACTGCATCTCGATCTTCAGGATCCCGTCGCCCTTGCAGTTCTCGCAGCGGCCGCCCTTCACGTTGAACGAGAATCGGCCGGGCTTGTAGCCGCGGAGGCGCGATTCCGGAACGGCCGCGAACAGTTCGCGGATGGGGCCGAATAGCCCCACGTACGTGGCCGGGTTGGAGCGGGGCGTCCGGCCGATGGGGCTCTGGTCGATCTCGATGATCTTGTCGATGTGCTCCGCGCCCAGGAGCGCGTCGTGTGCTCCGGCCGGATCGCGTGACCCGTTCAGGGTGCGAGCGAGGGCCCGGTAGAGCACCTCCGTGACCAGGGTGGACTTCCCGGAACCAGATACTCCGGTGACCGCGACAAAGCAGCCGAGGGGGATCCTGACGTCAATGCCCTTCAGGTTGTGCTCGCGGGCGCCCTTGACGACGAGGGCCTTGCCGTTCCCTTTCCGACGCGTCGCGGGTACCGGGACGGCCCGTTCGCCACGTAGATAGGCACCGGTGATGGACCGCGGCTCGGCGAGGATCGCCTCGAGCGGGCCGGCAGCCACAATCTCGCCGCCGTGCTCCCCCGCTCCGGGGCCAATATCAAGGACCCAGTCCGCCGTTCGGATGGTCTCCTCGTCGTGCTCCACGACGAGCACCGTGTTGCCCAGGTCCCGGAGCCGGGTCAGCGTGGCGATGAGCTTCGCGTTGTCGCGTTGGTGGAGGCCGATGGACGGCTCGTCGAGGATGTAGAGGACACCCATCAGGCTGGAGCCAATCTGCGTCGCCAGGCGGATCCGCTGCGCCTCGCCCCCTGAGAGCGTGGACGAGGTCCGGTCGATGGTCAGGTAATCCAGGCCGACGTCCACGAGAAAACCCAGCCGCGCCCGGATTTCCTTGAACAGCTGATAGCCGATGGCGCGCTCACGGTCCGTAAGTCGCTCTCCGAGGCCGGTGATCCAGGCGAGCATGTCCGTGACCGACATCGTGGCGGCGTCCGCGATGGTCAGCCCGTCCACGGTTACCGCCAGCACGTCTGGCTTCAGCCGGCGTCCGTGGCAGACCGGGCATGGTCGGGTGACCATGAACTTCTCGAGCTCGCCTTTGATGAACTCCGATTCCGTCTCGCGGTAGCGACGCTCGAGGTTCGGGACGAGACCCTCGAACGTCGCGACGTACGTGTTCTCGCCCCGCTCGTGCCGGTAGCCGATGACGACCTTCTCGTCGCGCGGCGCGAAGAGCAGGTGCTGGATAGCGGCATCCGGCAGCTTCGAAACCGGGACGTCCGTCCGCCAGCCGTGCGAGGTGGCGACCGCCTCAAGGATCCGCGAGCGCCACGAATCCTCCATGGGCATCCGCGACCACGCGACGAACGCGCCTCCGGCAATGGTCCTGGAGCGGTCCGGCAGGAGACGGCCCGGGTCGATCTCCAACCGCGTCCCGAGGCCCGTGCAGTTGGGACAGGCCCCGTGGGGTGAGTTGAACGAGAACGAGCGTGGCTCCAGTTCCTCGATGGTGAAGCCGTCGTACGGGCAGGTGTATCGCTCCGAATAGCGGCGCTCCTCGAACGAGGGCGGCTCCCCTTCGCGCGGCGCCGGGGCGATGACCACCACGCCTTCGCCCATCCGCAGTGCCGTCTCCACCGAATCCGCGAGGCGCGACGTGTCTGGATCCGGGATCGCCAGCCCCGTCGCGGGGTCCAACGGGCGGCCGTCCGGGTCCACCGCGGCCCCGTCGGGCGCCTCAGCGTGGCGGACGATGTACCGGTCCACGACGACCTCGATCGAGTGGCGCTTGTATTTGTCCAGCGTGGGCGCATCCGCGAGGTCGTACTGCTCGCCGTCCACCCGCACCCGCACGAACCCCTGGCGCTGGGCCGCCTCGAAAACCCGATCGCCTTCCGTCTTGCGGTCCTTCACCAGCGGACCGAGGACGAGGAGACGCGTCCCCTCCGGCAGCCGGAGGATCTGGTCCACGATCTGCTGCACGGTCTGTCGCTGGATCTCGTGACCGTTGGGACAGTGGGGATGGCCGACTCGCGCAAACAGGAGTCGCAGGTGATCGTAGATCTCGGTGACCGTCCCCACCGTAGAGCGCGGGTTCCGTGACGAGCCCTTCTGGTCGATGGAGATGGCGGGCGACAGGCCGTCGATCTGGTCGACGTCCGGCTTCTCCATCTGCCCCAGGAACTGGCGCGCGTATGCCGACAGGCTCTCGACGTAGCGGCGCTGACCCTCGGCGTAGATCGTGTCGAACGCAAGGCTGGACTTGCCGGAACCGGACAACCCCGTGATCACGACGAGCCGATCCCGCGGGATGGCGACGGTCACATTCTTGAGGTTGTGTTCTCGTGCGCCGCGAACGACGATCTGGTCCTGGGGCATCGGAGAATTCTAGCGCTGATGCGGTATTCCGAACATACGTTCACGTCGTCCCGGGAGCCGCGGATAGCGCGTCAGCTGAACGGCTTGACGACCATTCAATGCTGCTGCACAACACCGTCCGTCAGCCGCGCCGTCCACCTCGGCGCGACGGCCTGGACCCGGTCCGCTTGATCACGTTGGGGGTGACCGTGCTGTCCCAGGTGGGGCGCTCCGACCACCGCGCCTGCCAGCCGCCGTCCTCCTCGTGCTCGTCGCGGATCCCGGGCAGCCAGTCCGAAACGGTGTGGGCCAGACCGGCATCCTTGGCGGCCTCGGGCTCCCCTGGCCCTTCGCTGCCGAGCAACTCCCCGGGTTCCTCGTCCGCCGGCAGCACCGCGACGCTGGTGACCTCATACGCGGGCGCCTGCGGTGCGGGCTCCCCCACCCGGCGCGGACGGGCGTACGGATCGCGGGCAGGGGCACCGGGTCGTGACGGAGCCAGCCGCCGGGGGGCGACCGCTTCGATGGTCCGATCCTTGCGGCCGACCCGCGCCGCGCCTTCTGCAGCCCGCCCCACGATGGCCGACTGGTCTTCCTCGAGCACGCGCAGGCGGATCGCCTGGATCTCGTCCCGGAGCGCGGCGGCCCGTTCGAATTCCAGCTGGCGTGAGGCGTTCTTCATGTCGGCTTCCAACTGGGCGACCAGGCGTTCCACCTGCTCGCGGCCGCCGGCGCTCAGGTCGTGCGGACCGAACCGGCCCGCCGGTCCACCCGGGACGTAGACCTGCGTCGAGCTCGCTACGGCCCGCAACCGTTCGTTGATGTCGTGGATCTCCTTCACGATGCTCGACGGCTCGATGCCGTGCGTCGCGTTGTACGCCCGCTGGATGGTCCGCCGGCGGTTCGTCTCGTCGATCGCCGCCCTCATGGATTCCGTCATCCGGTCCGCGTACATCACGACTTCGCCGCCGATGTTCCGGGCCGCCCGGCCCATCATCTGGATCAGCGACCACGAGCTTCGCAGGAAGCCCTCCTTGTCCGCGTCCAGGATGGCGACCAGGGTCACCTCCGGCAGGTCGATGCCCTCCCGCAGCAGGTTGATGCCTACCAGCACGTCGTACACGCCTAAACGCAGGTCGCGCAGGATCTGCACCCGCTCAAGGGTGTCCACCTCCGAATGGAGGTACTGGACCTTGACGCCCAGCTCACGGAGGTAGTCAGAAAGATCCTCCGCCATCTTCTTGGTCAGGGTGGTAACGAGCGCCCGTTCGCCGCGGTCCACGCGCCCGCGGATCTCCTCGAGCAGATCGTCGATCTGGCCTTCCGTGGGCCGGATGCGGATCTCCGGATCCACGATGCCGGTGGGCCGGATCAGCTGCTCCACCAGCCGCTGGCTGCGCTCCAGCTCGAACGGACCGGGTGTCGCGCTCATGTAGATCGCCTGGTGGATGGTGGCCTCGAACTCCTCGAACGTCAGCGGCCGGTTGTCGAGCGCCGACGGGAGCCGGAACCCGAAGTCCACCAGGATCTCCTTGCGGGTCCGATCGTTCTTGTACATGCCCACCACCTGCGGGATGGACATGTGGCTCTCATCGACGACCAGCAGCCAGTCCGGCGGGAAGTAGTCCAGGAGGGTCCACGGCCGCGATCCGGCGTCGCGGCGGGCGAGATGGCGCGAGTAGTTCTCCACCCCGGAGCAGTACCCGAGCTCGCGCATCATCTCGATGTCGAACGTGGTGCGCTGTCGCAGGCGTGCGGCCTCCAGGACGCGGCCCTGGGCCTCCATCTCGCCGACGCGCCCTTCCATCTCGGCCTCGATATCGACGAGCGCGGCCATGAGCTTGTCGCCGGGGGTCACGAAGTGGGTGGCCGGATAGATGGTGAGGTCCTTGCGCTCGGCCAGCAGTTCGCCGGTCAGCGGGTCGATCTCCGTGATCCGCTCCACTTCGTCGCCGAAGAACTCGACGCGCATGACCCGATCCTCGGACGCGGGTTGGACCTCCAGCGTGTCGCCGCGAACGCGGAACCGCGCACGACCCAGTTGCGCGTCGTTGCGCTGGAATTGCAGGTCCACCAGGTGGCGCAGAACGGCGTCGCGCCGGTAGTGGCCGGACGTCCGCAGCTTGAGCACCGTTGCGCCGTAGTCCACCGGCGCACCCAGGCCGTAGATGCACGACACGGACGCCACGATGATGACGTCGCGCCGTTCGAAGAGCGCGTGGGTGGCCGCATGCCGGAGCTTGTCGATCTCGTCGTTGCGGCTGGAATCTTTCTCGATGTACGTGTCGCTCCGGGGCAGGTACGCCTCCGGCTGGTAATAGTCGAAGTAGCTGACGAAGTACTCCACGGCGTTGTCCGGGAAGAACTCGCGGAACTCCGAGTACAGCTGCGCCGCCAGCGTCTTGTTGTGCGCCAGCACGAGCGTGGGCCGCTGGTGCTTCTGGATGACCGACGCGATGCTGAAGGTGTTGTGGACGACGAGACCGCCGTGACCCGCAAAGAAGGTCTCCGCACCCTCAACCGAGAAGTCGTAGACGTACGGACCCGACGGGGCGACCTCCTCCACCTTCGCCACCGTTGCCCAACGACACGCGACGAGACGGCGGAGCGCTGCCATCGCCGCTGCAAACTCGATGCCGTTGGACTGCCCCCGAGCCGCGGCCAGTTCATCGAGCGCTGCAATGATCCGTCGGGCGGTCGCCCGACGAAGCGCACGGCGCCCGTTCTCGATCAGATCCAGCCCGGTCCGACTGATCCCTGCAAGTTCGGCCACCTCGCGCTCGAACGCACCAATGGCCTGCCTGGAGCGGCGAACAAACGGATTCGCCATTGCCGGAATGCAGTCGGCGTTGCCGCCCACCACTCCCTGGAGGACCTGTGCAAGCTGATTGGCTTTCCGTGGTCCGAGAAAGCCGATCGCGGAGGCAAACGCGCGCAGGTCGTCGCCTCCGCGAACCGAGACCTGCCAGTAGTACTCGCCAGCGTGCGCTGTCCCTGACGCGCGCTTCCATGTGCGCGCCAGTCGCGCCACGATCCCGAACCGAAGGAGTGCGTAACTCAGCTCCGAGGCCAGCATGCGGCTCTTGGTGATTGCACATACCGCAGCCCCGCGGCGTTCCACCCAGCCATCGCCGTCGAAGTAGGCGGCAAGCAGGGTGCCCAGGGCGGCGTCATCGAGGTTGGGCCAGAAGGGCGGCAAGTGTTTCTCGGCCGCTCGCGAGCCGCAGAGCGCCCGCAGCATCTCCGTCGAAGCGCGACCCGTGATCGCCAGCTCGTCCCGTCCGCGCTCATTGAAGTGGACATCGCACGCCTGCAGAAGCCCTCTGGCCACTTCGACATTCTCGGGACCGGGCGTGAGGGTCGCGTACGTATCGGCTACATGGCCTTCGGCAACGAACATGCCGAGAAGGGACAGGAACTCCGTCGTCAATGGCCTGCTCGCAGGCAGCGTCTGGGTGCCCCGATGCCCGCCGATCCGCGTGTCTCCGAGTCGCTCCATCAGAGCGACGCCGTGCGACCCGATGGACGCAAGAGGCGCCCGGTGCCCCCGCGCCAGCGCGTTCCGCGCGACGTGCGGAACGTCCCGTCCCAGTCCTGCCGGCCCCTCGACATAGGCGGGCCACGTATCCAGATCAGGGCACACGTCGTAGCGCCGGATGGGGACGACAGGAGCGGGCAACCGGCCGGGGAGCGGGAGACTGTCACCTGGGCGAAGGTCGGCGGTCGGCACTGTCTCGAGACGCCCGTCGGCGTTCGCCCGAACGAAATTGTGATCGCCGGTGACGGTTACAGCCCGCCCGTCCGATGTTGTGACGCGCCAGAGGCGGGACGGCGCTGCGTGACGGGAGAACGAGGTAATCCTTCGGGTAACAGTCTCGTGCGTGCCAGGTTCAACGGTCGCGACGACCATTCCGTCCCGATCGGCGCTGTTGAACGCGACCTCTGTTCCACGGTCGTCGCGCCACACGCGCCGTGAGGCCAGCTCCAGGTCCACCAGCGGCCCGATCGGCTCGACTGACCAGGAGACAACGCCATATTCGTCTTCACGGCCAACCAGCACGGGCTCGTCCTCGGCGAGGCTTTTCCCGGTGCCCGTTGCGCCCAAGAGCGTCTGGTGCCGGAGCCCCGTCGCGAGCCCGTCCGCGAGCCGGTCGATGGCCGCCGGCTGATCCCCGGTGGGCTGGAAATCGGCGACAAGCCTGAAGTCGGGCATGGGCCGTCAGGATACCACGCGAGGGTCCATTTCGAACGCCTGTTCGGTGCTGCGATGCACCGCACCGGAGCGCTCCCCACCGTCCGCTGCCACCCCGTTCCCACCCCGGATGGGCGCAGCACCCCTCCCAAAGTGACCCCGTACCCCGAACGAACGCGTCATTCCTGCGCGACCGGGACGGGGTGACACTCGTCCATGTCGACAGCCATTCACCTGAGGTCGTGCGCGCCAGCATGCGAGTTGTCCGGACCGCCGCCGATCGCGGAGGCCTTGCGCCCCGTTCCAGCGGACGTCCCGCACCGCGAACCCACGGGCAGGCGCTCGTGGAATTCGCGCTGGTCATCCCTGTGATGCTGCTTCTCGTGGTTGGCGGGCTTGATGCCGGCCGCCTGTTCTTCACGTGGATCGCCGTGAGCGATGCCGCCCGGGAAGGGGCCGCGTATGCCGCGGGCAACCCCACGGACACGTCGGGGATCAGCGCGCGGGTCAACCAGGAAGCCAACGTCCAGGGGCAGGGCGGCGAGGGCACAACGACCATCACGACCACGTGCGCCGATCGCTACGGCTATGCCCTCACCTGTGCCTCGGCGTACGGCGGCAACGGCACGGGGAACACCGTCAAGGTCGTCGTGCAACGTCCGTTCTCGTTCGTTACGCCGGTGATCGGGGCGATCCTGGGCAGCAGCGTGAACCTCGCGGGCTCAGCCACGTCCGCGGTGTATGGCTACCAGCCGAACGGTGGCGACGACACCTCAGATCCATGCCACGATCCGGACACGGCCTCGTTCACGGTCACCGTAAGCGGCATGACGGTCAGCGTCGATGCAGGACTGTCCACACCGAACAGCGGCCGCTGTGCCATCGCCAGCTACGCGTGGGACTGGGGAGACGGCAGCGATCCGTTCCCGCCCAGCGTCGGCAAGCAGACCTCCTGGACGTACAGCAGCGGCTCCATGTACACGATCACCCTGGTCGTCAGCAACCCTGGCGGCGACCTGACCACCACGCAGACCGTCACGGTCCCGCTCCCCACGCCGCCACCAACGCCGACGCCAACACCGACACCGACGCCAACACCGACGCCCTCGCCATCGCCTACGAACCCCTGCTCGATGTCGCCCACGATGACTTGGACGACGACGGGCAGCTCCGGCAGGTTCAACTTCTACGGCGCCTACCAGGGCCAGCCGGCACCCCAGTTCTGGTTCTGGTGGTTCGGCGACGGCGCCATCGGCTTCGGACAGGCGCCGTCCGTGCACAACTACAGCGGTCGCGGGCCCTACACCGTCGTCCTGCTCGTCACGAACGGATCGTGCCAGGACACCATCAGCCAGGTCGTGTACCCGTGAGCCGGCAGGATCCATTGGCTCCTGCAACGGCCGCTGCACCGGGGCGGCCACGGCGGCAGCGCGGCCAGACGCTCGTGGAGTTCGCGCTCATCATGCCCATCTTCCTGCTGGGCGTATTCGGGCTGATCGACGGCAGCCGCCTCGTGTACATGAACAGCACCCTGTCCCAGGCAGCCCGCGAGGGCGCCCGCACCGCATCCGTCGAGGGATCCTGGATTGGCGATACGGACGCATCGTGCGGCGCAGTCGGCGGACCCATCTGTCCCGCCACCGTCGACACGTTCAAGGCACACGTCGTGACCGCGGTCAACCGGATGATGGTGCCCTTCGGAGCCATCGCCAGCGCCAACGTGGCGATTCGCTGCGATGCCACGACGCCGCCCAGCGGCAACTGGACGGGCCAGACGTGCGCGAGCCCGGTGAACGGCAGCATCGTGTCGGTGAAGGTCACCTACTCCTACACGGCGCTCACCCCGGTCATCGGGCAGATCCTGGGGACGCTGTCCCTGTCGGGTTCGGCCACGATGGTCATGGACTAGGCGGACACGATGACACAGATGATCAGCCGTACCCGGACTGCCGGCGGCCAGGCGATCGTGGTCTTCGCGCTGACCCTGACCTTGATCGTGCTCCTGGTGGGCGTCACCGTGGACGGCGGCTATGCCCTGGTCCAGCGACGGTCGGCCCAGAATGCCGCCGACTTCGCCGCTCTCGCCGGCGCGCGGATCATCGCCGTCTGGATCGCGGGCAACACGCAGGACGGCAACGACGCGAACGTGAAGGCCGCCATCATCGCCTCGAACTCGATCAACGGCGGCACGGCCCTCACGTTCGGGGCGAGTGGGCCGGCCTACATCGGGTCCGACGGCCTTGTCCTGGGCACCGTGGGCCAGGGCTGGATCCCTGCCGCGTCGACAGGCATCCGCGTGACCGCGCTGCGGACCTGGACGCCCTACTTCCTGCGGTTCGTGGGCATCAATACGTGGAACGCCAGCGCCACGGCGATCGCGCGAGGCGGATGGGCGGCGAACGGGCCTCCCGGAGGCGTGTTCCCGGTGGGCGTAGCGGAAGCCTTCTTCAACCACCGGCAACCCTGCTCAGGTCCGGTGTCCGGCCAGAGCGACAGCCCGTGTTATCCGCAACACCTGACGCCGGGCAACCTGAACGTTCCGGGCGCGTTCGGCTGGCTCAAATTCGGCTGCAATGGCTATGGCCTGGGCCAGGTGGCCCCGGCGAACGTGGGCGGCTGCGACGCGAGCAAGCCATTCCTCCAGACGGAGATCGGGCCGCCCGCCCTGAGCTTCGGCTGCTGCACCGCCATCGGCCAGCCGGGCAGCCCGGACTTCATCGGCAACCTGCCG